>CALMHN010000145.1 GCA_937863745.1 uncultured bacterium
GTATTAGCTTTATCATAAATATATTTGTAATTAAATTTCTTTAAATCTTTAATAGCTTGATAGATATTTTTTGACATGGTAATATATGGTTTTCCTATAGAATTTTTTATAATATCTTCTGTGATGGTTCCAACTATATCGTGATTGTTGTTACCTAATATTTCTTGAATGCTAGGCGGGATATCTTTTTTATCAAATACTCCTAGACTAATAGCATCCTCAATATCTCTTCCAAGATAACCAATTATATCTGATATACGAACAACACACCCTTCAAGGGTCATTGGTCTAAGGAATGATGCATAGTTTGAATCTTCATAACACATATTATAGTCATGAATAAAATCATCAGCATTTTTTTTGATTGGGTAATATTTATCTTGTAAAAATTCCCCGTTATGGCAAAGAATGCCATCAAGTGTTTGAATCGTTAAGTTTTTCCCGTTGCCATTATCTTCTAGCACCATTAGATCTCTTACCGATTCAACATTGTGCATGAAATTTCCTTCACCATTATTAAGAGATATTTCATTTAAATATTTTTCACCTAAGTGTCCAAAGGGAACATGTCCTATGTCGTGTCCTAAGGCTTGAGCTTCAATTAAATCTTCATTTAGTGATAGGGCTCTTCCAATGGTTCTAGCTATTTTACTAACTAATTGAACGTGAATAATTCTTTTAGATATATTATCATTAGTCTTATTAGAAAATACTTGAGTTTTATCAATGTATCTTGTATACGATAAAGAATAAATAATACGATCTGTATCACGGAAGTAATTAGGTCTTATGTCATCGGTTAAATTACCAAATAAACGTATAGCGTCTTCATTTCTACAGGCATATGGAGATAAATTATCTTCTCTTTGAAGCATTATTTGTTTTATTGAGTTTTCATTCATATTCATTCTTCTTTCAAGATAATTATATCATATTATTTACACTCAATTTTATTTTTGCTATAATTCATGATAGAGAATAAGAAGGTATGTGTGTATGAAACAAGTAGTTGATTTAATTAACGAGAAATTAAGATCTATCATTGAAGAAATAACTAAAAATCGTGATAAATCTGAAAAAGAGTTAAATGATATAAAAGAAGAAATGGATAAAGAAGTTGCTTTAGCCAATGAATATAAAGAAAAAGTAGAATCATCTAAAGAAACTATTAATACTTTGGAAGAAGAAATAGATAAGCTTAAGAATGATTTAAATGATCTTGAAGTTAAATTTGGCAATGGCGATTTCAAAGATTTGCTTGCTGCTGGTAATAAAGAGATTAATGGACATATTATTAATCGTAATGCACGTATCCAAGATGAAAGTAATAAAATAAAACAATTACAGGCGGAAGCTTTAAAATTAAAACAGGTATTAGTCGATTTAAAAGATAAGAAGACTAATCTTGAAGATGTGGTTAGCAATTATAATATTGCTTTAAAGTATTATGATACTAGATTAGGTGAAGTAATGCTTTATGCTAGTAAAAACGCTGAAAATTTAGATAAGTTTGATGAAGTTAAAACTGAAGAAAAGGCACCTGTTGCTAGTGAATTAATTATTGATACTAAAGATTATTCTAATATTGATGTTGATAAAATAGTTGATGATAAGGTATTCGATGAAATAGATAATATTGATAATGAAGTTGAACCTTCTCAAGAAGATATTGAAAAGGCTTTGAATGATGCTTTGAATGAAGAAAAAATAGTTAATAGTAAACCTTTATCTGAAACTCAATTATTAGATGATGCTATTAGTAAAGCTAATGAAATTATTAATAATGAGAAAAAAGAGGCAGTAGCTGAAGAAAAAGAAGAAAAGGTTGAAGACAAGGTAGAAGAAGAACACAATGACGATGAAATAAATCCTTCTCCTGAGGAAACTATTAAGGTTCTTGAAAATCCAAGTGATGAACCTATTATTAGTAAGGAAGTTGAAGAACCTTTTAATATTGTTGAAAACGATGATGTTATAAACATTAATGTACCTGATGAGATAACTACTGGTGTTGAAGAGAAACATGATGATGAAATAGAAGAACATGACACTGAGCAAAAAGAAGAACATGACACTGAGCAAGAAGAAGTACATGACACTAAGCAAGAAGAAGTACATGATGCAGAACAAGTAAATACTATAGTTGATACGATGAGCTCTGATGTTAAAGAGTTAGGATTAGAACCCGATAAATTTAAGGCTGGTGCTTTAGATAAAATCAAAGTAGCATTTAATAAAGAAAATGCTAGAAATGTTATTGATGTATTAAAGAAGCATAATATAGATATTGATAATATTTATGATAAACCTAGTGTATTGGTATCAATTACTTCTACTGATTTAAATCATATATTGGAATTATTAGAACAAACTGGTGCTTCACATGATACTATTAATTATGTTTTTGATGATTTAGATAAAATTAATATTCATGATTTAGAAGGTAGTGCAATTGAAACAAAGTCATTGATTACTTTATTACATGATTGTGTTACCGATATAGATAAAAATGATATAAGCGATGCTTTAAATTTAAATTATGATCAAGTAATGAAATTAAAAGAATCTGCTGGTGATGATGACTATGATACGATGTGTATGTTTAATGATGTTGTAGTTGCTAATTACAATGAATTAAAGAAATATAAGGTCAATAATTTAAATGATTGTATTGTAAATCATCCTCATAGATTCTTATATAATCCAGATATATTTAAAGATATATTGGATAAATATGATCCTGAAGATTTAGTAAGATGCATTGAGAAAAATAGTGCTGTTATTGATAAATTATAAAGTGTAGAGATACACTTTTTTATTACGTTAATATGATGTAAAATGCTTCGCAAATGTTTAAAATGGTAATGTATCTTTGTTATAATTTAATTATAAAACTAAAAGGAGGTATAAAAGTGAAGAAAATTATTAATAATATTTGTAATAAATTATGTGTTTATCTTATGATTTCATTAGTTATATTCAGTAGTTTTTTTTCTTATGTACCTTTTATATTAGCTGATGGAGTTACGGGTGTTACGACATCTGATTTAAATATTAGATCTGGCCCTGGAACTAATAATTCGATTATTGGTTATATTCCTAATAGTGGGATAGCTATTTCTTTATTAAGTACTTCAACATATGCTGGAGATGGTTGCTTGTCAGGTTGGTTAAATATTTCTTATAATGGTACTAATGGATATGTATGTTCTAAATATGTTACTGTTAATGGCCAAGCTTCTAATGGTAGACCTTGGACTAGCCCTAGAAAGGCTATATATGGTGGAGCAGCATTTAATTCAAGCGGTTATATTTCTAAAGGACAAAATACAATGTATTTACAAAAGTATAATGTTAGTCCTTGCTCTTCTTATAAAATTTATAACCATCAATATATGGCTAATTTGGCTGCACCAATGAATCAAGCAAGTACTGAATATAAGATTTATAATTCTAATGGCTTGTTGAGTTTGCCTTTACATTTTATTATTCCGGTTTATCAAAATATGCCTGCTTACACATCACATCCAGTTGCTGGGGTGGAAACTGGTGGACAGAGTGAAGTAACTGATCAATCTTTTGAGGACGCTTTGAATGCTCAAGGATTTGATGAAACTTATAAGAGATGGTTAAGATCTATTCATAATTCATATCCTAATTGGACGTTTGAAGCTTTATATACAGGTTTGGATTTTGAGACAGCTGTTGTTAACGAACAGGCTTCTTCATCTATTTCTAGTGTTTGTACTAAATGCCGTGATTCTTCTAATACTGTAACCGAATCTGGTTGGTATGTTGCTAATACTCAAACAGTTGAATATTTCTTAGATCCACGTAATTTTATGGAAGTTGATAGTATTTTAATGTATGAGGATTTGGGCTTTAGTGATTATTATACTCAAGATATGGTTCAAAGTGCTTTAAATGGTACATTTATGGCAGGTAACGATGCTTTAGAAAATATTAGTTATGCAAGTATCTTCTATAATGCAGGTAAGACATATAATATTAGTCCAATTTATTTAGTAGCTTTATCAAGGCAAGAGGTTAATTCTAGTATATCATCTGCTACTAATGGTGCTGAATTTGAATATAAGGGTATTACTTACTCAGGATTCTATAATTTCTTTAATATTGGAGCTTATTCAAGTGAGGAAAATCCAAGTAAGGCTGGACTAGTTTATGCATCTGAAGGTACAACGCCTAATTCAAGTGGTGTTTATACTGGTAATATTGGAGGAGATCCTAATATTAGTTCGGCAAGTTCTGGTTCATCAACATGTAAAACTAATAAAGATGGAAATAGTGGAAGCAATTCTGGCGGCGGTGACTCAGGAAATAATTCCGGTAATAATTCTGATACATCAAGTTTAAGTTCTCAATTAAGTAGCTTAGGTTTAAATCAAAAAAGTGGGTATGTAACTAACTTTACTATAGGACAAACTGTTGGATCATTATCAAATGTATCTGTAAGTGGTAAGTCATCTGGGGATGTAATAGCTACAGGAGATTCAATTACTTTTGCAAGTGGGACAACTTTAACAGCTGTAATTTATGGTGATTTAACCGGAGATGGTGCTGTTAATTCAGCTGATTTACTTGCTATGCGTTTACATTTACTTGGAACATCAACATTAAGTGGTGCGTTGTTTGAAGCATCTCATGTAAAAACATCGAGTGGTACGATTAATTCAGCCGATTTATTACAATTAAGACAACAATTACTTGGAACATCAACGATTAATCAATCATAGGAGGAAAAATGAAAAAAATTAGTTTATTTATTACATTAATATTATCTATTTTTGCAATGGGTACAGTTAATGCTGCAGCAAGTTATTCATTGTCATCATCGTCATCAACAATTACAAATGGTAGTAAAGTAGTATTTACTGTTAAACTTTATAATACGGCGGCTTGGTCAATTAAAGGTTCTTCATCTGGAGCTACATCTGGTTGTTCTATTTCATCTGCTGATTCAACATCTGATGGAAAAGATAGTACTAAGGTATTAACTGCAACTTGTGTTGCAACTGATATTGGGCAAATAGGATTTACTGTTTCTGGAGATATTACAAGTGCTTCAAGCGGAACAGTTAAGGTATCTAAATCAGTATCTGTTAATGTTACTAAAGCAAGAGATCCAGATTCTAATAATTATCTCGGCTCACTTGTGGTTTCCGGTTATGATTTAACTCCTGATTTCTCTAAAGATACATCTGAGTATTCGGTTACTGTTCCTTCATCTGTTAACTCTGTAACTATTGATGCAACGGCTGCATCTCAATATGCAGACATTGTTGGAACTGGAAGTTTTGATGTGTCTGAGGGTTTAAATGCCTTAAAGGTTACGGTTACTTCTGAAACTGGAGTTCAAAGGGTTTATACTGTTAATGTTACAGTTGAAGATTTAAATCCGATTAATATAACAATTGATGGTAAGAGTTATTCAATTATGAAAAATCTTAAAACAGTTGTAGCACCTGAAGGTTTTACAGCTTCTACAATTACAATTAATGATATAGAAGTTCCTGATTTAGTTAATGAATCTTTAGGTATTACATTGGTTGGAGTAAGAGATGAGTCAGGTAATGTATTCCTTGCTTTATATAAAGACGGAACATATACTTTGTTTAATCAAAATGAATCAACTGGATTAATTCTTTATATTTTAAAAATAAGTGATGTATTAGATGGATTTACTAAATCTAGTGTAACTATTAATGGAGATTCATATGATTCGTTAGTTCTTAACTTAAATAATAGTTTAGTATTAGTTTATGCAGAAAATATGGAAACTGGTGTTGCCAATTATTATGTTTATGATAGTAGCAATAATACGTTTACTTTATATGATTCATCTATCTTGGGTATGTATGCTGGTAAGTTGAAGCAATATAAATATGTTATATTTGGATTGGGAATATTAAGTGTTTTATTATTCTTACTTAACATTGTAAGTGTTATATCTGGAAGAAAGCATAAGAAAAATAAGCATGAAGTAAATCCTATCAAGCCTGTTACTAGTATTAATGAAATTGGTGATGAGGAAATAGAGCATGCTGAATCAACTATGGAAGAAGAAAGAATAAAGAACATCGAGGATGAAGAAAATCATGAGGAAATACCTGATGATTATCAGGAACTAGAAGAAGAATCTGATGACGTTAAGGTTAATGAAATTAGTCCCCGTGAACAAAAGAAAATAGAAAAAGAAGAACAAAAGAGAATAAAATTAGAAGCTAAAAGAGATAAGAAGAATAAAAGATTAGAAGAAAAGGCTAGAAATGACTTTGATTTCTAGTCTTTTTAAGTATTTAAATGTTATAATAAATTTGGTGATTAGTATGAAGAAAATGGTTTTAATTGATGGTAATAACTTAATGTTTAGAAGTTATTTTGCTACAGCCTATACAGGTAATTTAATGAAGAACTCTAAAGGTTTAGTTACAAATGCTTTGTATGGTTTTGCTAATATGGTTAATAAAGTAATTAAAGAAGAAAATCCTTCATATATTTTAGTTGCTTTTGATAAAGGCAAGAGTTTTAGACGTGAAGAATATAAAGATTATAAAGCTGGTCGTAATGAAACACCTGATGATTTACGTACTCAGATGCCAATTGCACGTGAAATGCTTGATGCTATGGGTATTAAGTATTTTGAAACAGATAATTATGAAGCTGATGATATTGTTGGAACTGTTTCTAAATGGTGTGAAGTTGATCCTGAATGGGATGCTTTATTGGTTACATCTGATCATGATTATCTTCAATTAATTGGTGATGGTGTTGATATTAAATTATTACAAACTAAAGGATTCGTTAAATATAATCGAGATACATTTAAGGAAGCCTATGGAATTAATCCTCCTGAAGTAACAGATTTAAAAGGATTGATGGGTGATTCATCTGATAATATACCTGGGGTTCCTGGTGTTGGTGAAAAAACAGCATTAAAACTATTACAGGAATATAAAACACTTGATGGAGTATATCAAAATATTGATTCTATTAAAGGGAAGTTAAAAGAAAAATTAGTTGATAATAAAGATCTTGCATATTTTAGTAAAAAACTTGCTACGATTTATATAAATGTTCCAATTCCTTTTGCTTTAGAGGATTGTAAATATGAAGGACCAACTGATAAATTGGATGATTTTTATTATGATTTGGAATTTTATTCTCTAATGAATAGTCATAAAGTTAAAGAGGAAGTTCATGTTGATAATGAGTATAAAATACTTGATGACTTTTCAAAAGTAGATAAAGAACGTATAGCATATTATATTGAATGTGATAAAGAAAATTATCACTTAGCTAATATAATGGGTATGGGTATTTATGATGGTAAGAATGCTTATTATGTTGAACCTTCAAAAATACAAGATTTTTTCGATAAAACTTTAGATACTATAAAATATACATTTGACTTGAAAAAGAATATTGTACTTACTAATAGGTTTGATACTAATACAATATATGATGTTAATTTAGCAGCATATTTATTAAATAAAATTACAAAAGATGATTTAGCAACGTTGATGAATAATGATTCAGTAAGTGTTCCTTTGTATCATGATATTATAAAAAATAAATTGGATATCAAAGAGATTGTTACAACTAAAGCTAAATACATATATTTAACTCATGATAAATATATTGATGATTTGAATGCTGAAGAAATGTTTGATTTATATACTAATATAGAGCATCCTTAGAAAGTACTTTAGCAAAAATGGAAATTAAAGGTATTAAGTGTGATGCTTCTATATTAAAATCTATGAGTGTTGAAATGAATAAGCAAATAGAAGAAATACAAAAAAGTATTTATGATTTAGCTGGAGAAGAATTTAATATTAGTAGTCCTAAACAATTAGGCGAAGTATTATTTGATCATCTTGGTTTATCACATGCTAAGAAGACTAAAACAGGATATAAGACTGGTGAAGATATTCTTGAGAAATTAGTTAATGAACATCCAATTATTCCTTTAATACTTGAGTTCCGTAAATTAACTAAATTAAATAGTACTTATCTTGAGGGTTTAACTAAATATATAATGCCTGATGGGAAGATACATACTATTTATAAACAAACATTAACAAGAACTGGTAGACTTTCAAGTGTAGATCCTAACTTACAAAATATTCCAACTAGAGATGATTTAGGAAAGTTAATTCGTAAGGCTTTTTTACCTTGTAATACTGAATTCTTGTCATGTGATTATTCGCAAATAGAATTACGTGTTCTTGCTCATATAAGTGGTTCTAAAGAATTACAGGGCGCTTTTATTCGTGGTGAAGATATTCATACAAGAGTAGCTGCTGATATATTTAATAAACCTATGAGTGAGGTTACAAAGAATGAAAGAAGGACGGCTAAATCTGTTATATTTGGTATTGTCTATGGCATATCAGGATTTGGTTTAGGAGAAAATATTGGTGTTTCGCCAAAGGATGCTAAAAAGTTTATTGAAAAGTATTTTGAATTATATCCTGGTGTTAAAGATTATATGGATATGACAGTTAAGTCAGCCTATGATTCAGGTAGTGTTCGTACACTTTTTAATCGTAAAAGAAGTATTGATGAATTATTTAATAGTAATTATATGATTAGACAAAGTGGCGAACGTATGGCCATGAATACTCCAATTCAAGGAAGTGCAGCCGACATATTAAAGAAAGCAATGGTTGAGATTGATAAGGCTTTTGAAGTTAATAATATTAAATCAGATATGTTATTACAAATACATGATGAATTGATATTTGATGTCGTAGAAGAAGAAAAAGAAAAAGTTCTTAATATTGTTAGAGCTATCATGGAAAGTACAGTTAAACTTGATGTTCCATTGGTAATATCTCAAGATTTTGGAACGGATTTATATGAAACAAAGTAGGTGATTAAAATGCCAGAGATAGCAGAAGTTAGAACAGTAGCTAAGACTTTAAATAAAAGTTTAGTTAATAAATCTATAGTTGGTATTGATATTTATTATGATAAAATTATTAAGACTAATCTTGATGATTTTAAAAAGAATATTGTTAATAAAAAAATTATAAGTGTTTCTTCATTTGGAAAATGGTTATTATTTAATTTAGGAGAATATACTTTGTTGTCTCATTTACGTATGGAAGGAAAATACTTTATTAAGAGTAATGAAGATCCTATCGTTAAGCATGAACACGTTGTATTTCATTTGGATGATGGCCTTACTTTAAGGTATCATGATGTTCGTAAATTTGGAATAATGATGCTTGTTAAAACAAGTGATGTTTACAATACAAAAGATATTAAAAAGTTAGGGAAAGAACCTGATGATGAATCCTTATCTAAAGAATATATTTATGATAAAATTCATAAATCCAATAAACCGATTAAAGAATTATTGCTAGATCAAAGTATTATAAATGGTTTAGGTAATATTTATGTTGATGAAGTACTTTTTGCTTCCAAGATTATGCCTACTAGATTGGGTAAAGATGTAAAATTAGAGGAATGTGAAAGTATTAAAAATAGTAGTAGAAGAATCATTGAAGAAGCTACATTAATGGGTGGAAGTACAATTAGAAGTTATACAAGTTCTTTGGGGGTAATTGGTCATTACCAAGAAAAACTTATGGTTCATACCAAAGCAGGAGAGCATTGTAAAATATGCAATTCAATAATTATAAAGACAAGAGTGGGTGGAAGAGGCACATATTATTGCCCAACTTGTCAAAAGTAAAATTATATATCTATTAACATATTTAAATGTTTTTTCGTGTGTCTTTATGTTATAATGTTATTACACTAAGGAGGAGTAATATGAGTACTGATATACTTAATTTAATTACGATATTATATGCTATTATTACTCTTTTATTTATTGTCGTTACAATAATACTTACAATTAAACATATTAAAAAAGGCTATGATGATACCTTAATTAATCTTGAAAGAAATAAAAACTTAATAATATCGGGTTCTATTTTATCTGAGTTAAATAAGGTAGAATCATTAATAAATAATAAAGATCTAGAAGACAAATATAACTACTGGAAATCAATATTTAAGAGTATTAAAGATGTTGATGTCCCTCATATAACAGATGAATTAATTGAGGCTGAAGAAGATATTAAAGGCAAAAACTTTAAGGAAGTTAACAATACTCTTGCAACAATTGAATATGAAATTTATATTGCTAAAGCTAAGTCTCAAGAATTATTGGATAATATTAGAGAAATTACTTTATCAGAAGAAAGAAATAGGGAAATTGTTACTAAATTAAAGACTGATTATCGTGGTGTTTATTTAAAATATAATAATAGTAATAAAAATGATTATAATTTAATACAAAAAACACTTGAGTTACAATTCGAAAATGTTGATAAGTTATTTTCAGCATTTGAAATAGCTATGGATAATAATGTTTATACAGAAGTTGGTAAAATTGTTAAAGCATTGGATGATACAATTGGCAATTTAAAAATTGTTATTGATGAAGCACCTTCTATTATTTTGATGGGCCAAAAAATGATTCCTAATAAAATAGAAGACATTAAAAGAATTGCTGATAAAATGAGCGACGATGGTTATAATCTTGATTATTTAAAGATTGATTATAATATTAACGAAGCAGAGAAAAAAGTTGCTGATATATTTGATAGATTAAAAGTATTAAATCTTGAGGATTCAATATTTGAATTAAGAACTATATTAGATTATTTTGATAAA
This sequence comes from uncultured bacterium, assembly GCA_937863745.1. Taxonomy (GTDB): domain Bacteria; phylum Bacillota_I; class Bacilli_A; order RF39; family UBA660; genus UBA6985. The sequence goes on from CALMHN010000145.1 coordinate 10,714, forward strand.
TTATATGCTGATTTTGAGAAAGAAAAAATATCTAAAAAGATGTTTGATGATTATATTAGAAGTGTAATATTGAAGTGTAAGAAACTTACTAAGATAATATCTGGTCTTGAAGGTAAAATATCGGATATTAAATATTCTTATGATTTAACTGATGATGATGTTAAGATAATAAGTGAGTTATCTAAAGAAGTTGATGATTGTGAGAATGATTATAATGTTACAATGAATAACTTTAGATCTAAATCATGTGCTTATTCTAAATTAAGTAAAGATATGGAAAGAACAAGCGTAAGATTAGTTAAGGCAGAAGAAAAGTTGGATTATACATTACGTAGTTTGGGTTCATTAAAAGAAGATGAAATAAGAGCTAAAGAGCAATTAGATGAAATAAAGAATATTATGAAACAAACTAAAGAGCATATGTATTCTTTTAAACTTCCTGTTATTCCTAAGAGTTTTTATACTGAATATAGTGAAGCAGAAGATGCTATTAGAGAAATGGTTATTGAGTTAGATAAAAAGCCTATTTCTATTAAAGTATTAAATACAAGAGTAGATACGGCAAGAGATTTGGTTTTAAAAGTTTATAATACATCTTTAGATCTTGTTAAGAGAGCATCAATGGCAGAAAATGCTATTGTTTATGGTAATCGTTATAGAGCAATTAATAAAGAAATTAATTATGGTTTAATAAGAGCCGAAAGAGAATTCTTTAAGGGTAACTTTAATGAATCTTTGGCTGAAGCTATAAAATCAATTAATGTTGTTGAACCTGGTATTAGGGAAAGATTACTTGAGGCTTATAAGAATGAATATATCGTGGAAGATGTTAAATAGAGGTGAGTTAACGTGGTTTATTTAGATTATTCGGCAACAACTCCAGTTTTACCTGAAGTATTAGACAGTTATAATAAAGTTACAGAGGAATATTTTGCTAATAGTAGTAGTTTACATTCATTGGGAATAAAATCTAATGAATTACTTAAAAGTGCTACTAAACAAATTGCAGAGTTACTCTCAATTAAAGAAGAGGAGTTTACCTTTGTATCGGGTGCTACAGAAGCTAATAATATGGCTTTATTAGGTGTAGCTGAAACTTATAAAAGATATGGTAATCATATAGCTATATCAACGATGGAACATCCATCTATGTATGGAATATGTAAGCATTTGGAAAAGTTAGGATTTATTATCGATTATATTAATGTTACTAATGAAGGTGTAATTGATTTTGATGATTTAAAGAATAAGGTTACTAAAGATACAATACTTGTTAGTATATCAGCAGTAAATTCAGAAACGGGTGCAAGACAACCTTTAAAGACAATTAGACAAGTTATTCATAAAAATAATGAGAATGTAATATTTCATTCAGATATGACTCAGGCAATTGGAAAAGTTCCTATTATTATTGACGATGTAGATTTAGCATCAATAAGTGGGGAAAAGATATATGGCCCTGCTGGAATTGGCCTTTTGTATCATACTAAAGGACTTGTATTAGTTCCATTAATGTATGGTGCTCATGAGGGTGAATTAAGACCGGGAACGATGCCTTTACCTTTAATTGTTTCTTTTGCTAAAGCATTAAGACTTTCTTTAAAAGATTTAGCTAAGAAAGAAGATACGGTTAGAAAATATCGCGATAAAATAATTGCTCATTTAGCTGATTATCCTGATGTTTATATTAATTCTTCGAAGTATTGTATTCCGCATATTTTAAATATAAGTATTATGGGAATTAAACCTGAGACATTTATTCATGCTTTAGAAACGGATGAAGTTTATGTTTCATCTAATACAGCTTGTACTTCTGGTAAACCAAGTCCTGCAATTATGGCAATGTATAATGATCAAGAAAGAAGTAAAACGACAATTAGAATTAGTTTAAGCTATTTAACACTTCCAAGTGAAATTGGTTTGTTCTTAGATAGTTTTGATAAACATTATGAAGAATTGAAAAGATTAAAATAAGTTATAATCATTTATAACTTTTTTTGTTATATTGATTGTAAACTTTTATTATTATATAATTCGTATAAGGATAGAGTTATGAAATTTATAAAATTGCATATAATAACTATATTATTTATTTTAATATCTGTATCGTTAACAGTTGGATATGGATTTTATAGTAAATCCTTAGGTTATTCATCTAGTGTTGCTACAAGTGAACCTGGTTTGCTTATATTTTCTGTAGCTAGTTCTGATGAAAATAATACAGAGTTTTTAAGTGGGACAAAAGAAAAAGTATCCACAAGTAATGGTATTAATTTAACTAGTGATGTGGATTTTAATATAAAGAATTCTTCATCATCATCAATTACAATTACTTATACCATCATTAATCAATCAAGTGGAAGTTATACTTATAATGGTTATGAATTTAGTAATGATGCTACTTTAACTGGTTTACCTGTTCCCTATGTTGAAGGAATAACTCAAGGAGATGTGTTAGCTCCATATCAAACTAAGACAGTTACTGTTACTTATTATTATAATTCCAATGTTACAAGTACTACTTTGGTTAGTACGGTAAATAAGTTTAAATTTTTAACTGGTAGTCAATCAGTTGCCATTTCAAGTATTAATGGAAGTGTTACGTATACTTCGTATGATCCTGCTACTAAGATTGGTGTTTTTAGTGTAACAATGACTAATAATTATGATTCATCAGTTAGATATAATTTGACTTCTAATAATAGTAATGTTTCCTTAGTAAATAGTATGGGTACAAGTACAACATATTCTTATTCTTTGGGGTTAGGTGAATCTAAAACAGTTACAATTTATTTATTATATTCAACCAATGTAAGAGAAACAACGGATATAATTCTTACAACTCACGATGGTGATACTTATATAATAAGTGATGATTTATCAATAATCTATAAAGATAGTGTATTAAATTGGGCAATACCTAGTATAGCTAGTGATTTAATACCTGTTACTATTGGAACTGATGGAGTAGTTACTTATGCTAATGAAACTGAGGAATGGTATAACTATACAAATAAAACTTGGGCTAATGCCGTTAAATTGATTTCCAGTCCTTCTACGACCTATAATGTGGGAACGACAATTAATGCAAGTGATATTTCAGCTTACTTTGTATGGATTCCAAGATATAAATATGAACTATGGAATGCGGGAGTAAATGATTTAGATGCAACACCAAGTGTTAGTGTTCCTTTCCAAATTAATATTACTTTTGAAAATAAAAATACAACACCTTCAACAGGTAGTACAAATGGTACTTATTTAACGCATCCAGCATTTACAACATTTGGATCTAATGGATTTTGGGTAGGTAAGTTTGAGACAACAGGATCAATTTCTAGTATTACAGTACTACCCAATAGTCCTTCTTTAACTAATGTATCGGTTGGAAACTTCTTTACTAATATGTATAATTACTCTAGAAGTGATGATTCACATATGCTAAAGAATACGGAATGGGGTGCAATTGCTTACTTAACTTATTCAGCGTATGGTAGAAGTGATGAAGTGTCAATTAATAATGATTCCACTATTACTACAGGATGTGGGGGAGCAACCACAACGGCCGCAAGTGTTACAACATGTACAAATGCCTATGGTTCGTTAAGTACGAATGTTTATCCTCAAAGTACAACAGGTAATATATCAGGTGTATTTGATATGTCTGGTGGTGCTTATGAATATGTTTCGGGTTATATGTCAGGTGACATGGGTTCATCAGGTTTAGATATTAGTTCATATGATGCTAAATACTATGATGTATATGCCACTGGTTCAACAAATACATCATTTAATAATCGTATATTAGGTGATGCAACCGGGGAATTAAGGACAATTACTAATCACCGTACTGCTTGGTATAATGATTATGCTTACTTTGTTCAGGCAACTTATTCATGGTTTAGAAGAGGCGGTCAGTTTGATGAAGGTGAGAATGCTGGTATTATGAATTTCTATCGTCATTCAGGGTCAGCTAATAGTTCTCGAAGTGCACGTTTAGCATTAACAATCGCTTCTTGACAATTTATGATAAAAGATATAGTATTTATGTTATCAATTTATTAATACATTAATGGTAGTTTAATATAACTACCTTTTATTTTTAGGAGGGCTTATGAACTTAGAAGATTTGTTAAGTAAAATAAGTGATTATAGTTCTAAAGATAGAGCTATGATAATTTTAGCTTATGAACATGCTAAAGTTCTTCATGCCGGCGTTTTTCGTAGAAGTGGTGAACCTTATATAACTCATCCAGTTGCCGTTGCTTGTATATTGGCAGAAATGCATGCTGATGCTGATACAATCGCGGCTGGTTTATTACATGATACGATTGAAGATACTCCGGAAACTAAGGAAGGCATTGTCATGGCTTTTAATCCAACCGTTGCTGAACTAGTTGATGGAGTAACTAAGATTAAAAAAGAAGATGGTATTCCTATAGATCAATTGGAAGCAGCAAATCTTCGTAAAATAGTTGAGAGTTTAACTAAGGATGTTAGAATATTTATTATTAAATTAGCTGATAGATTACATAATATGAGAACAATGGATTATCAAAAACCAGCGACAAGAATTAGAAAATCTCGTGAGACAATTGATTTATATGTCCCTTTTGCTCAATATCTTGGTGAGTATACATTTAAATTCGAATTAGAGGAGTTAGCTTTTAAATATTTATATGAAAATGATTATCAACGTTTTATTGATAGTTTGAATGATATTGAAAGACATGATCGAGATAATATTGATTTAGTATTGTTAGAAGTGTCTAAAGCTTTAGATTCTAATGAAATACCCTTTGATGTAAAGTTTAAAATGAAAAATATATATGAAGTATATCGTAAACTTTATATATATAAAGATGTTGGGAATATTAATGATATTCACGATTTGTTTTCCATAAAATTAATATTACCAGATGTTCAAACTTGTTATTGGCTACAGGGTAGATTAATAGAAGCTTATCGAGGTTCTATTTTAGAAGATAAATGTAAGGATTATATTAAGTCTCCTAAGACTAATAAATATCAAGGATTACATATAAGTGTTAAGTTAAAAGATGGTACTTCTTTTCAGTTTCAATTAAAAACTAAGGAAATGTATAATATTAATGCTTATGGTTTAACAGCTTATTGGAATTTATTAAGATCTTCTAATTTAGATACTGCTAAAGATGTAATGCAAGATGAAGTTAAAAAGATGCCTTTTTATCCTATCTTGGATGAATTATTAAAAGAAAATGAAGATCCATTAGAATTTTCTCGTAAAGTTAAAAATGATATATTAGGTAAGAATATTTATGTAGAAGATAAAAACATGCAAATTATTGAATTACCTGATGGTTCAACTCCGGTTGACTTTGCTTATTATAAGAAACCTTCATTAGGTGAAAGTCTAATAAGTGCAAGGGTAAATGGTAGTTATGTTCCTTTGGATACTAAATTAAGCAGTAAAGATATCGTTGATGTTGATTATAATATTAATATGCAGGGACCAAGGGAGAATTTAATTGATAAATGCATGACAGAACATGCTAAGTCTTTAATACGTAAAAGATGGAATATTAGTTAATATTCTCTTTTTTTTTATAAATAATTAGCACTTTCTATTGACAAGTGCTAACTGACGAGTTAATATTAAAATGTTAGGAAGGAAGTGAGCATATATGTTACCTAGTAGAATATTTTTTGATGATTTCATGGATGATTTAGATATTCCTAGAGATAAGAAATTTGATAAATTAATGAAATGCGATATTTATGAAAAAGATAATAATTTCGTTATTGAAATGGATGTACCTGGATTTAAAAAGGAAGACATCAAAATGGAACTTTCAAATGGCTATTTGAATATATCTGCTGAACATCATATTGATGATAAAGATGAAGATAAGAAAAAACATTATATTCGTCGTGAAAGAAAAGTTGACGAAAGATGTGAGAGATCATTCTATGTTGGCGATGTTGATGAAAAATCTGTTGAAGCAGAATTTAAAAATGGTACATTGCTAATTACAGTTCCTAAAGAGGAAAAAGAAAAAAATAATAAGAAATTAATTTCAATTAAGTAATAAATAAGCTAGCATTTGCTAGCTTTTTATAAGTAAGAAAAGGGAGGTGTTCTTATGTATCCAAATATGGAAGATGATACAAAAAATGTTTTAGAAAAATATGGAAGAGATATTACTTCATCAGCTAAAGATAATAAAATAGATCCGGTTATTGGTAGAGATGAGGAAATACGTAATTTAATACGTATTCTTTCACGTAAAACTAAAAATAATCCAGTGCTTATAGGTGAACCTGGTGTTGGTAAAACAGCTATCGTGGAAGGCCTTGCTCAACGTATTATTCGTGGAGATGTTCCTGATGATTTAAAAAACAAAAAAATTTGGGAATTAGATTTATCGGCATTGGTGGCTGGTGCAAAATATCAAGGTGAATTTGAGGAAAGATTTAAAGCAGTTTTGAATGAAGTGTCTAAATCCGAAGGTGACATTATCATGTTTATTGATGAAATACATATGATAGTTGGTGCTGGTTCTTCAAGTGCAATGAATGTTGGTAATATGTTAAAACCAATGCTTGCTCGTGGTGAAATAAGGTTAATTGGTGCAACTACTTTAAAAGAGTATCGTGAATATATTGAAAAAGATGGAGCTCTTGAAAGAAGATTACAAAAAATACTAGTAAGAGAACCATCAGTTGTGGATACCCTTACAATACTTCGTGGTTTAAAGGAAAGATTTGAAGTTTATCATGGAGTTACAATTCGTGATAATGCTTTAGTCGCGGCAGTTAATATGTCTGATAGATATATTACTGATAGATTTTTACCTGATAAAGCCATTGATTTAGTCGATGAAGCCTGTGCCACAATTAAAATGCAAATGAATTCAGTTCCAGTTGATCTTGATAAAATAAATCGTCAAATAATGACTTTGGAAATTGAACATGAAGCATTAAAAAAAGAAAAAGATGAAGTATCAGTTAGTCGTGTTAAAGAAATAGAAGAACAAATGAATAAGTTAAAACTTAAACAAGATTCTATGCGTAAGACATGGGAGGAAGAAAAAAAACTTAAGGATCTAGTTAATGATAAAAAGTCTAAATTAGAAGAATTAAAGTTTGAACTTGAATCAGCTGAGAATAGTTATGATTTAGAGAAAGCTGCTAGAATTAAACATGGTGAGATACCTAAACTTGAAGAAGAAATATCTCAATTAAAATTGACTATGCAAAACCAAGTGTTATCAGATGTTGTATCGGAAGATAACATTGCTGAGATTGTTAGTCGTTGGACTAATGTTCCTGTTGCCAAATTGGTTGGAAGCGAGAAAGATAAATTATTAAGTCTTGAAGAAAATTTAAAGATAAGAGTTAAGGGTCAAGATGAAGCAATAAAGCTTGTAAGTGATGCTATCATTCGTGCAAGATCAGGTATAAAAGATCCTACAAGACCAATTGGATCATTTATATTCATGGGTCCAACTGGTGTTGGTAAAACGGAGATTGCTAAGTCTTTAGCTTATGAATTATTTGATGATGAAAGACATATGATTAGAATTGATTGTTCTGAATATATGGAAGCATTTAATGTATCGCGTTTAATAGGTGCTCCTCCTGGTTATGTTGGTTATGATGAAGGTGGAGAGTTAAGTGAAGCTGTAAGACGTAATCCATATTCTATTGTTTTATTTGATGAAATAGAAAAAGCACATCCCGATGTATTTAATATCTTACTTCAAATATTGGATGATGGACATATTACAGATTCTCAAGGAAGAACAATTGATTTTAAAAATACAATTATTATTATGACTTCTAATTTGGGTAGTGAAGTTATTTTAAATAATGAAAATAATGCTTCACGTGATGAATTAGTTATGAATATCTTAAAATCTAAATTTAGACCTGAGTTAATTAATAGAATAGATGAAATAGTAATATTTAATTCTTTATCTAAAGCTGTTATTTATGAAGTATTAGATAGAATTATAGATGTTGTTAACGAGCATTTAAAAAACGTCCATTTATCTATAGAATTAACTAAGGAAGCGAGAGTTCATGTTATAGAAGAATCTTATAGTCCTGAGTATGGTGCTAGACCTATTAAGAGATATGTTACTAAGCATATTGAAACTTTGATTGCTGAGAGTTTATTAAATGAAACTATTCATGAAGGTGATAAAGTTTTAATAGATTATAAAGATAAATTTATATTAAGTAGGAAAAATTAATTTTTCTTACTTTTTTATGATAAAATTATTGAGGTGACGTATATGAAATTTGATGATCCTTATAAATATATGATTAGTGGTTATTATGGTGTAGAGTCATTAGATGAATATAAGAATAAGGCTTATTTATTAAAAGATATTAGAGACTATATTAATAGTTATTTAGAAAGAAATAGAGTTAATAATTTTGATTATGATGCTTATGAAGATTATGTTGATAATAATGTATCTTTGTTACAAAAACTAGAAGATGCTTTAATATTGTTACAAGATATGAATGCTTCAATGGAAGTTGTTATTTTAATTAAAACTAAAATTAAAGAAATGACATATAAAAAGTAGGCTTACTGGGGACCCGTTTATTTGACAAAGAGGAGCAAAAGTGATAGTATAACAGGCAATTCAAGGGGATAAGCAAATAGTAATAAATAAGGGGTTGTTTGTTATTATAACTTAAGGAGTCTTTTTGGATTGTTTACATGTAAGAATAAAGAGGGTTGGTTGATATGAGTAATAATAAGAGAAAAAGAACTAATAAATATCGTAGAAAAGTAAGATTCTATAATACTTTAAATGCAGCTTTGTTTTTTGCATTAATTGGTACTGGTGTTGGCTTTACTATTAAGTCTGGTGTTATTTCTGATTTAACTGATAGTTATAAACAATCAAAAATTGAAAAGGAAATAGACAGTGGATCTTCAAGTACTTATTCTACTATTGATAATAGTAGTACTTGTGAAAGCAGTGCATCAGCTCCAAGTGAAAGTAGTATAACTTCTAGTAGCGATACTGCAAGTAGTTCTGCTTCTACAGAAGAAAGTGCTTCAACAGAGGCATCAACTACTGTAGAGGATAATACTCCTAATACTACAATATCTTCTGATTTACTTGATTCTGGATATGAGTTTAAGAATATTGATGTTGATAAACTTGAAAGTATTAACCCCGAATATTCTGATTCATGTGCCTGGATTACTATTGATGGTACAAATGTGGATTATCCTGTTGTTCATCCTGATGTTCAAACATTTGTGGAAGAACAAGATAAGGATAAAACCTATATGGATGCATTAGTTAGCGCTGATAGTTATTTCCTTCATAAAGGTATGGATAATGATTACAGTGTTAATGGAACAATATTTTCTGATGCAGTTGATGTTGCTTTAGATAGTGAAGATATTAATGATGTTACAGCAATCTATGGTCATCATATGAAATCAGGAAAGATGTTTAGAGATGTTGATTATTATCGTAGTCAATCTTATGCTGATGCTCATCCGTTTGGTGTAATTTATACCGATGATGGTTATGCATACAAAGTATCATTCTTTGCGGCTAATGTTATTTCAGGAAGTGATTCATCATCTATACAAGTAAGTGATTTTGCAAGTGAAGATGAATTTAATGAGTACTATAATAATATTGAGAAGAATTCCTTAATTAAGATGAATGATGTTGATTTGGAATTTGGTGATAAAGTTGTAGTTCTTGTAACATGTGATTATAGCGAAGATAATGCAAGACTTGCATTATATGGTAAATTGGAAAAACAATGTGTAAACGAAAAACAAAAAGAAGAATTGAATAATAATACTAGTGTTCAAAGAACACGTAAATAATAGGGAGAGTGTTGATATGAAAATTATAGATTCAAGAAAAAGTAAAAAATTAACTTTAAAGAAATATTTATTAATGTTAGCTATGGGATTAACTATTGCTTTCACTTCTATGCATGGCATGAAGGCTTATGCTGCTGAAGGAGATACATTATATGAAGAAACTAATGGTGATTCTAAAACCACTAATATAAGTGATGCTGATGAAGCTAAGCATGATGCTGAGGTTAAGAATGCTCAAGACAATAATACAACTGTTCCTCAAGAAAATGCTGTTGTTGATAAGAAGGATGGTGTAAGTGATACTAGTAATGTAGATACAAATACTGCAAATACTACTACTCCAGTTACAACTCCAGGAAAAGATACATTTGTAGATTTAGATAATTATGATGCTGCTAAGGATCCTAATTATAATGTAAATAATCCAACTATTGATTCACCTGATGAAGTTACTAGAAAAGGAAAGGATACAACTCCTTCTCAACCTAGTCAACCAAGTCAACCAAGTCAACCAAGTCAACCAAGTTCAACACCTGGAACAACTACTCCAGTCACTCCAGTTTTACCTAAAACAGGTGATGGAATGAATACTTTATTTGCTATCCTTGGTGGTTTATCTGCTGTAGGTGTAGCGAGTGGAATTTATGCTCATAAATCTACTTCTTCAAGTGCTGCCATAAGAAGAAGTGAAAGAGTTATTGCAAGCAAAAAAGCTTATGCTAAGAAAAACGAAAACGCTGAAAACAAATCAAAGAGTGCTAGATAAGCATTCTTTTTTTATGTAAACCAAGACTAGTTTATGTGCTTCTTAGTTCTTTATTATGTTAATATTAAGTTGGTAGGTGGTTCATTATGCTAATTTTAGCAAAATCTATATTAGGAATTACATTAGGATTTATATTAGCTATAATAACAGGATTAATTATTCTTCCTTTTTTAAGAAAGATGAATGCTAGACAAACTGTATCTCGTTTTATTAATCCAAGACATTTAAAAAAAGAAGGGACACCAACAATAGGTGGTTTAATATTTATTATTCCAACTCTTATTTCAGTGCTTGTATTAAGTTTACGTGGTTCCATTGTAATGAATCATAATCTAGTAATAGTATTATTTGTCTTTATATCATATGCTATATTAGGTTTTATTGATGATTATTTGAAAGTTAAAATGCATAATAACAAAGGATTATCAGTAATTGTTAAATTTATTTGTCAATTGGTTATTGCAATAGTTGTTTATTATATTTATGTAGAAAATGGTGGAGCAACAGTTCTTGAAATTTCTTTACTTGGTATTAAATGGAATTTAGGAATATTCTATGCAGTATTCGTATTATTCTTATTAGTGGCTACAACAAATGCTGTAAATATTACTGATGGACTTGATGGTTTATGTGGTAGTCTTTCAGCCATGGCATTCTTGGCTTATGGTATTATTTCTTATGGTAGTACATGGATTGTTGGTTATGATTCAATGGCCTTATTTTGCTTTATTCTATTAGGATCAATCTTTGGTTTCTTATTATTTAATACTTATCCTGCACGTGTATTCATGGGGGACACTGGTTCTCTTGCACTTGGTGGTGCCTTAGCATCAGTTGCTATATTAACTCATCATGAAATATCTCTTGCATTAATTGGTGGAGTTTTTGTAATAGAAACATTATCTAGTTTGATACAAATAATTGCTATTAGAAGATTCCATAAGAAAGTATTCTTAAAAGCACCTTTACATCATCATTTTGAGGAGTTAGGTTGGAGTGAAACCGATATCGTTAAGATATTCTTAGTTGCTGGATTCTTACTTGCAATGTTTGGTGTTATATATGGAGTATGGTTATAGAAGCTTAATTGCTTCTTTTTTTTGCAAAAAAAATTAGGATTAACCTAATTTAATGGAATTTAATATTTTTTGAATATTTGTTTGAACTGATTCATTGTAAATAGTTTTATTTGATACATAGTTAACGACTAATTTATAATAGGCACCTTGGTAGGAAATTAAATAACCATAGCTAGAATCATTGGCATAAGTATCTGATGAATAAGAGCCTAGAGTACTTTTTAAGCAATCGTTTGTTGAAAGCAATTCGTTGTAGGTTTCTGCCGTAATGGAAGATACTTCAATATTTATACTAGTATAATCTTTATAAAATATAGTACTAGCAGTTGATCCAAATGTATCAGGATATTGCATGGTTAAATTATTATAAGTGAATGTAGCGTATGTTGGAACATCAGTTGTAGTTGTTGTACTAGTTGTTGTTTCTTCTATAACATTTGCTTTAGTACTTTTTATAAATATACTTAAAGTAATAAAAGTAGATATTATTATTAAACCAAATAAAGCGTGAACAATGGGATGTTTCTTTTTGACTTCTTTTTTATTTAATTCAGCATTTATTTTTGCTAAATCAATGACGGCTGTATTTTCTTGATCATATTCATTATGATTATCAAATCCACAGGATGCACATATTGAAGATTCATTTGTTAATATTTCATGACATTTTTTACAATACATATACAAGCCTCCTAATCTAATTACATTATAGCAAAGAGGGGCATTTATTGGCAATAAAATAGTAATTAAAAAAATTAAAATGATAGATAATACTTGTTTACATCAAAATAGGTAAATGGTATACTTTATAGTAGGATGTGTATAGTATGAAGATGATATTTAATAGACGCTATAAGATTATATTTTCTATACTTAGTGTATTAGTCTTTTCTTTTGTCTTCAAATATATTAATAATCCAATAAATACTTATACACAAATGATTGCTAATAAAGTTCAATATTCTGATGCTTGTTCTACTGGTAGTGGAACTGTTTATTATGTAGATGCATCAAGTGCTTATATGACAAGTGCGCCAGTTTTATCTGCAGCTGATAAAAATTCAACAACTGATACAAAAATTCCTAATTGTAGTGTTGTAAGAGTTTATTGCAAGACTACTAGTGGTGGACATACATATTATAAAATTAGTAAAACAGAAAATATGTATATAATGGATTCATATTTAAAAAATTCATTACCTGCATCTTGTTCAAGTACTAAAACAACTACAACTATTTCAGCTTCTTATACTTTAGGAAACGTTACAAGTGTTCCTCAAACAAATTATGATAAAATGTATGCTGATAAAAATGGTGAATTTAAAGTTGCAATATCTAATATTCGTCATGTTGCAAGTGATGATACAAGTAGATTTAAATATGTTGTTTATGATCCTAGTGGGAATAATGTTACAAATAGATTTGATATTGATATGGATGATTTAACAATTAGTAGTAACGTTGGTTCAACAACTTTGTATTTAAAAATGAATACAGGATCTTATACATATTCAGCTGGTAACTATACAGTTGGTCTTATGCTTGACAATACTAATTACCAATCAAAAACATTTACAATTGTTGGAGATTATTATAACTATGATTTAAGCGTAAGTGCTCCAAGTGATACTAGTTCATCTAGTTATCAAACTTGGACTGCTTATTTAACTAATGAAGCAGGTATGGATTTTTCTTCTAGTAATTTCAACTTGAAAATTACTAAAGATGGTACAACTTATTATGATACTAATAGTTATACTTCTTATGATAATTTCTCAGCTAAGTTTTCTAGTTCTAGTACTCATTATATAGCATTCAATTATGATCCTAGTAATTATTCATTAGGGTCAGGTACTTATCTTGTAACTGTTGGTTATAATGATCCTGACTCAAGTGCTAGAGGTACTTTAACAAGAACTTTTAATATTACTTTGTCTGGTCGTAGTGTTAATTTAACAAAAAAAGCTGGATCAATGTTTAGATATATTAAAGGTGACTATGCTATAGATATCTATCGTGTTTATAATAATACAGTTTATTATTATGAGAATAGTACAATGAAGAGTGAAGATACAACTTCATTTGCTGATGAATTTACGGATATTACAATTAATAGTATTGCGGTTGATAGTAATGGCTATGTTAAATATGCCTATAGTGATGCTTGTATAATTACTAATGTATTAAATGGTAATGTTACTTATTTGGATGCAAGTGCTGTTAGTCATACAGTTACTCAAGCTGATTTTGAAACGGCATTCCCTGGAGCTTATGCTGCTCTTACAACTGCTTATGATATTTATTCTGATGGTCATATTATGCTTAAAAAAGCTGGATCTGGTTCAAGAAAAACTTTAAGTACAATTAATCAAACAATTCGTGCTTCTGGTGGTGGTGAGTTCTTATTCAACTATGGATATAAAAATTTAAGCAGTGATGATTTGGATTTATCTGAAATTAAAATATCAAGAACTAGTGATAATAAAGTGGTTTATCAGAAATCTTGTACAACATCTGGTATTTGGTGGTGGAAGAGTACAACTTGTAGTGTAACAACCAATGATTCACATTTTAAATATAGTTGGTCACTTGATAGTTCTACATCAACTTTAAAGATTAAATTATTATATTATAATGATTCGGCAACAGCTGATGAAGATTATGCTGGTTCATATAGAATAGATCTTGATTTCTATGATTCAGATACTCAAACAATTAATTTCTCACTTGAGGAAGGTGAATTAAACTATTATTTAAAGGCTTCTGTTGATGCCCATTTGGATACAACAGATCCAATGAGTACGGTTTATCCTCCTGGTAATAAAACTTATGAATATAATTTAGGTTTCTATATGCTTAAAGGTGATTCGGAATATTATAAATATAATACTTCTCAGATTGAAACAGTTGTATATGATCATCAAGCTAATTTAGATGAAAATGGTAATTTATATTTCTTTGATCAAACAAATTATACGATGCAACTTGTATCATATGATTCATCTACTGGTGCTATTACTTATAAATTAGGTAAGGATGCTACGGTTTTATCAGGTAATGTTAATGATAGTGCCTTTAAGAGCAAATATAGCGACATTATAGCAATGTTACCTTATTATAAATTTGATAGTTCTACACATGCATTAATTAATACTCCAGCAGGTGATGGATTTAAAACTCATGTTACTAAATATTATGAAAATAATAATGTAATGTATATTGATTATATTGATTCTTCCGGTACGGCACATACAGGTGTACTTGCTTCTAACTATGGATTAGTAGATGCTGATACTTATGTATATATTGTTTCTAATTATAATTTTGATACAAGTGGCAATATTATTTATGGTGATATAAATGGTAGTTATAATACTACGGTTACTAATGGTAAAGATGTTTCTAGTTTATTTGATATAACAGTTAATTCAGATACATCTGATATAACTAAGGTAATTAAAGTATTACCTAAGACAGAAGTTTCTGCTGGTACTTATTATGTTTATGTTAAATATAATGAAGCATTAATAGGTGTTGGCTATAAAAACTATTATGCTGATGAAAACCAAGCCATAATTACTAAGTCTAAATATCCTGAGATGTGGAATAGAAATACACATATGGTTCCAATTACTTATAGTAATCCTATATATGATATTAATATGGGAATTGTTACTTATAGTAATAATTATGATTCTTATATTAAGAGTATGTATTATAACGTAAGTAGTACGGCAACAATTAATGCAACTCCTATTTATATTCATGATACAGATTCCATTAAAATGTATGTTGATAGATGTAGTGCCAAGAGTGGAACAACTTGTACAACATGGGTTGATGATACAAGTGAATTTACTTTATCTAATAACTTTGATAATACTGATTACGGTACAACTTACTATGTTAATATTACAAATAAGGCGGCAATTACGCCTGGTACATATCGGCTAAGACTTGAATATACTAATGCGGATGGCATAGGATTAAGTGCTCCAATTACTAAAGAATTTGATGCTTCAGCTAAATACTATGGTATTATCGTTGATGATAAAACAACGGGTACTGTTAATTATGCACATAACTATACACAAACAAAAAATATTTATTTAGATGGATATTATTTATCTAATCCTAGTAATTTGAAATCATCAATTTCATTTAAGTCTGGATCTGGAGAAATGGTGGATTTAGTTCTTGAAGATAATATATTCTATTATGTAGATGCTAATGGTAATAAGACGGCTTATTTTACATATACAATGGATAAATATAGTACAAGTGATGCTAATAAGACTCATTATGAATATCATTTATCTAATTATACAGACGTTACTCAGCAGGGCACATATACTATTACTTTTTACTATACTGAGGATAGTGGAGAAACGGTATCTGATACATTTGAATTTAGTGTTGGTGCTGATCAATATTCGGTGGATTTAAGTAATGAATATGCTAAATCAACGGATACGGAATTATCATTTAGTAAAGATTTTACAACTGCTTATATTTCTAAAGATAAAATTAATAATATAAGTGTTGTAGTTTACTATTATGATGATGCTAAGAATGCTTATGTTGATGTATCATCTAGTAATGTTTCAGTAGAGAATAGACATATATCTGATATATCATTTACTATTGATAATTGTTCAGGTGTTACTTGTACTGGTAAAGTCAAATTTGTTATTAATAAAAACAAATATGATACAAGTGATAATGCTGATTATTACATAGAAGTTTCTTATCCAGCTGGTTCTAATAAGAAGACTTATACTATTACACCATATAATAAATTATTTGGTTGGGATATTAAGTCATCTTCAATAGTTGGTACTTATACGGATACTGATGGGACTAAGACTACGGTTAATGGTTTCTATAATAATTTAAGTGATACAACAATTACATTTGATTTAACAAATACATTCCATGAAAATGCGTTTGGAATTGCTGTTAATAAAAATTGTAGTTCTAAATCTTCTGAAACTTGTACAACTACTGATGTATATTCACAGGCATTTGATATTACTTATACTTATAATGAAGCTGGTCAAATTAATGGTGCTAAGCTAGTTTACAATGGTAAAGTAACATTAACTCCTGGTTATTATGGTTTAGTACTATATTATTCAACTAATGATTTCCGTGTATTAGATTTCAGGGTTAAGTCAGAGTATGTCAATATTGTTATTGATGATTTCAATGCTTATTCAATATCTAATTCTAAATATGTAAATGGTTTATTTACAAATATAAATGGTTATGTTAGAGCTCCTGTAAGTGTTGCTGGTGTTAGTGATTTAAGTAAAATGACTGTTAAAGTTATTGATGCTTCAGGCAATAGTGTATCTTCACTTGCACCTAATATATCTAAGTTTATTGATAATAAATTAGTATATATTGATTATGTTGCAAATGAATTAAAAGAGGCTAATGATTATACATTAGTAGTAAGTTATACAGATGCCGATAATGAGGAAATTAAAGCAACTCAGGCATTTACAATGAATAAAACATATTTCAATTTGTACTTTGGTGATACAGTTACAACGGATCCTAGTCCTTTGATACCTAATGCAGTTAATGGTGGTAAAGCAACATTTACGTTAAATATTGAAGATGTTCCATATTTGTATCAAGGTGCTGATAGTGAAGCTTCATCTTCAGCTGCTCAAAAGATTGCTGATGGAACAAAAATTTATAGTTTTGCTGGTGATGATGTTACTAATTTATTTAAGGTTACTTATGCATTTAAATCATATTCAGACTTTTATTTAATTGTTAGTTATGATAATGGTGCAATTGTTCCTGATGAATATACTGTTAAATCTAGTTATACAATTGATGGATATACGATAACTACTTCTTCTTACTTTGTAGTAGGAGATTATATGAAGTCTATTAGTGTATCTAATGATGTACAAATTATATCTAATACAGGTGATTCTAAGATACATAGAAACACAGGTGGAACATTTAGAATTAATTACACTTCATTCTATGGTGCATCTACGAGTGATATAAATGTTAAGGTATCTAATTCTTCATCACAAGATGTAACTAGTTCATTTGTTGTAGATACTGAATCATCATATATTGATGTTAATTATAATACTAAGAGTGAGGATAAGTATTTACCTTATGGAGATTATATTATTACAGTTACTTATAAAAACTCCGGAGATTCAGGTTATTCAGTTACTTTATTAAATGTTCATATTTATGATATTTATAAAGATATTGCTATTAATAATATGCGTACTAATAGTTCAGTCGTATATGCTGATTTAGATAACCAATTCTACAACTTTGATTTAACATTAACGAGTTTATTAACTAAAGATGATTTAACTAATCTTGAATATAGTGTTTATGATGCTGAGAATAATGATGTTACAAGTGAATTTGCTATATCTAATAATTTAAGTGATATAACTGATACATCTAGTGTAATGGTTTATAAGATTCAAATACTTGCATTTAAAGCTCCAGTTGGTAAATATACAATTAAGTTAAAATTAAAAGATGCTGAAGGGGAATATAATAGTTCTAATGCTTTACAATTTGCTATTACAAAAACATATTATAAAGTTATATTAGATGATGCTTCTGCATTTAAACCTATTACTACATATGGAAGTGATACTTCTAAGATATATGATAAAGGTGGATTTAATACTAATTATATTTATACAACTAATTATCCTTATAAAGATACAAGTGTATTTAGTATAAGAATATATAAAGGTTTAACTTTAGTAAAAGAAATTAATAATGTTGATATTAATGCTTATAGCGAAGATGGTGTTAATTACTTACAAGAAGCATTTGATACGACTGGTGTTAGTGCTGGAACTTACAATGTTTATGTATGTATTAATGGTTTACCTTATGTATATAAGACAGTAGAGGTTAATCCTTACATTGCAGCAACTGATTTTTCACTTATTGTTGGTGGATCAATTATTAAAGGTAATGATGTTACTATTAGCCACAATAGCAGCAATAAGATTGGTGTAAGTGTAACACCAACTAATGCTACAGATGATAATTTCATTTATACTTCTGGTAATGAGGAAATTATTAAAGTGGTTGATGGTAGATTAATTGGTGTAAGTGAAGGTAGTACAACTTTAACAGTAAATAATGCGGATGTTACAAAGACATTTAATGTTACTGTTACTGAAAGTTTATCTTCTACTAAGTATACAGTTACTTATGGAATAGATTCATCAATTTATGTTAATTCAATTAATACATTAAAGTTATCTAAAGAAGCATTTGAAGCTAATTTAGATGGTAAAAAAACAGGTTATTCTTATTTGGATAGAAATAAAGCTAGTACAAATCCTACTAATATAGGAACTGGTATGTATTTTGTTAATCCAGGAGATGCAACATATAGAATAGTAGTAATTGGTGATGTTACTAAAGATGGTAATATTAGTCTTACAGATGTTGCTATAGTATTCCAGTATGTAAGAGGTAAAACATCGATTACAGATGATGGAGCATTGCTTGCTGCTCATATAAGAAGAGCTGATAAAGTTACATTAACGGATGTTGCTAGGTTATTCCAATTCGTTCGTGGAAAGTTGGATTCTTTGTAGGAGGATAGTGTATGATAGCATTAATGATGATATTATGCTTAACATTATTCCTCCCAGGATCCGTTTATGCGGATGATATAGGAGTAAGTGTTAAGTGTCCAAGTGATATTAAATCCGGTGAGGAATTTACTTGTGATTTAATAGGATATAGTAGATATAAGGTATCATCCATAGAATATTATTATAGTATTCCTGATAATGTTGAAAAGTTGGGATTTACTATTAATGATATATGGAATGGTAGCGATGAAGATAATAAATTATATCTATATACCGATACTAATCAAATTAATATATTTAAAATAGGAACATTTAGTTTAAAAGCTAATGAAGATTTAGAAAAAATAAATATAAGTACAGATTATTTAGTATTTGGTGATAGTGATTTTAATGAACATGTCTTAGTTGATAATGTAAATAAAGAAGATAGTTCAAATGTTAAGAAGAAAAATATGATTAAATATGGTATTATTGTATTAATAATAGGTATATTGGTTTATGTTGTTATGAAATATAGGAGGAAAAAACATGCGTAAGAGATGGTTAATGTTATTAAGTTTATTGTTTTTAGTGCCAGGTGTTGTCCATGCGGGTAATCCTTCAGTTAATATTTCGGTTTCATGTGGAAGTGTCGAAACGGGATCTACAACAACATGTACAGCCTATGCTAATGCAAGTGGTGGAACAATTAATAATGTTTCAGGTTCATATTTAGTTACTGGAAATATTTCACTTGTATCGCTTGATTCTTCAAATGGATTTGGTGGTGGAAGTGATGCTAGTGCTTCTTATTCAAGTTTTGGTGTTTATGGTAATGAAGTTACTGGTAGTGTAAAATTATTTACGATTACTGTTAGAGGTAATACAGCTGGTTCAGGTACTGTTAAAGTTAGTGTTACTGGTTATGGCTCTGATAGTGATGATTATAGTGTTTCTTTATCAGGAACTGGTAAAGTTCAAGTAACAGATCCTGTTACTCAACCAATAACTGAAGCTCCAACAACTCCAGCAACTACAAGAAGAACAACTCAAGCTGGTAGTAATGTTACAGCTAATGCTAATGCAACAACTACCACGATTCCAGTTACAACTGTAGAAGCTTCTAAATTATATTTTACAAGTTTAACTGTTGATAATTTCCCTGTTACAGAAACAAATGGAATTTATTATGTAACAACTGATACTACAACAGAAAATGTTACAATAGCCGCGAGTGCTCCTGATGGAGTTACAATAGTTGGTACAGGTACAAGAGTATTAAGTTATGGTAAAAATACGGTATCATTGATACTTAAAGATACTAATGGTGGTGTTGCTACATTTACACTTGTAATTACAAGACCAGATAATAGTAGTAATTATAATACGTTACTTAAGAATTTGGCTGTTGTTGGATATAAGTTTGTATTTGATCCTGCAACGACAAGTTATACAATTACAGTGCCTGATGATGCTACTGAATTATATATATTAGCTGAAGCACAAAGTGAAGATGTTAATGTTGTTGGTAATGGAGTATTAAGTTTAGCAAGTGGTGAAAATACTGCTTATGTAACTGTATCATATGGAGATTTATCAAGTACTGCTTATACTATTCATATTAAGAGAAGTCATAAGAGTTTAATAATGTGGATAGTAATTGGTACTTTAGGTATAGGATTATTTGCTACTTTGTTATTAGAAGAAAATTCTAAGAAGAAGAAAGTTAGTAATCTTGTTGCTGAAAAGGAAAAGATATTAGCAGAAAAGAATAGATTAGTTGTAGGTTCTCAAGATGAAGCTCAACTTAAAGTTAATGGAAGTTCTGCTGTCGGAATTGGATCACGTGTTGTTAATCCAATTGTAAGTCCTACTCCAGTGATGGGTGTTTCAACTGAGGCACCTAAGAAAGTTATTCCAATTAAGATTATTAAGAAGAGAGTTGCTTCTCCAGGAATGGCTCCAATGGTTAAACCAGTTAATAATCTATCAATGATGGATAATGTTGAACCTCAGGTTAAAGTGGTTAAGAAAATGCCTAAGATTACTAAAGTTATTAAACGTGTAATCGTTCCTAACCAAAATAATTAAAAAATACAAATTTAAGGATGATAGAAATATCATTCTTTTTATTTGTTGATATATTGAATAAAAAAATAGAAGAACTATACTTCAAGTATAAATAGAGTATGGAGAGTTTTATTATCTTATGCTAGTAAAATAAGCGATACGAATTTTTGTAATAACAGAGTAGTTTCAACTAGTGATGGTACAACAAGTTCACCATATGTAATATCTTAAGTTATTTTATTATGAATTATTAAAACTGATTTAATATCAGTTTTTTTATGTTATAATTTAATTAGAATAGTTGGTGAGTTATGTATTTAGTTATATTACTTGTATTAATACCTTTTATATCAGTTGGTTTAGTTATGTATATATCTATGCTTTATCAATTTATTATAACTACTAGTATTAATAGTTTATTATTAATTATTGGTTTATTTATATTAATGTTAGGTAGTTATTTCCTTTTAAATACTATTTTTAAGCTTATTAAGAGCAATTGTAAAATACTTAATATAAATATGCATAAGGATTCTTTATATGGCTTTATTTGTTTTACTTTTCTTATGCTATTAGGTTTATCTATGATTATTAATTCTATTGTTAATTCAATTAATGGATCTTTATTAACTATGGGTACAATCATTATTATATTTTATATATATATTATCTATATTTACTTTTTTGATAAAAAAGAAATAGTATTTGAATTAAATGATATAGATAAAATAGATAAAAGTATTTATAAATTATCTTTCGTTAATAATACAGAGTTTGTTGATTATTATGTTAATAATGGTAAGTATGATGTAGGTTCTAAATATAAATGTCTTTATAATAAACATTTAAAAAGTATTATGGAGATTAAGAATGAAGTAAAGGATTTAGTGTGATATATGAATAATGATAATAATAATATAGTTAGAGAAGTTAATAATAATGTTGATGAAAATAAAGCTAGAGAAGTTAATAATGAATATAAGATAAAAAGGTTACCTTTTCTTGTTAGATTTATTATTATTATAGCTATTCTAATGGGTTTGTTCTTTGCTTGTTTTTATGCTATTAAATTATCTAAGAAAGCTATGGAAATGAGTGAAACTACTACGACAACAACTGTTACTACAACATTAAGTGCAAGTGAGAAGTTTATTCAATATTTGAATAAAGATGTTTTAAGAAAGTTTAGTAATGATACACATACGTTAATATTATTACCTAGTAGTGTTGCTAATATATATTTAAATATAAATGTTGATGAAGATGGTAATTTAGTTAACGCTAAATATGGTAATTATATATTAGGTGATACTTTAGTTGCTGATGATACTTATACAATAGGGGATTCAACACTTGTTGGAAGTGATACTTTAAGTAAACATGATACAGAGTATAAGTATTATCTTAATAGTGCTGGTACTAAAATTTTAGTAATGAATGCGACGACAAAATTATTATATGCTATGTATGTTAATACTACGACAGGGGAAATTGTTGTTGGTAAGTATGTTGAAGGTAATGATAATATAACTATTAATGGTGTAGAATTTCTAAAAAATGGTGCTAATGTTACATATGATGGAGATAGTCTTATTTGGCAAAAATAGGTTCATATGTTATAATATGTATGTTTTTTGTCTAGTGGAATTATTTTATTAGATAAAAATAATATAGTTTTAAATTATTATGTTATAATTTATATACAAAAAAAGGAAAGGTGAATATGAGTAAGTATAGATCGTTTGATAGTATTACTAAAGATATTTTAGCAAATGAAAAGTTTCAAGCTATTACTAATGAATCACATCATGGTATTACAAGAATGGAACATTCATTAAGAGTGGCACATGGTGTATATGATATGGCTATTAAACATAATTTAGATTATGTTTCCGCTACACGTGCGGCTTTAGTTCATGATTTCTTTACAAATGCTGAATTTATTACTAATCATGGATTAATTAAAGGTGTTGTACATCCTGATATAGCTTTAGCTAATGCTAAAGGTGAATTTGAAATAAATGAGATTGAAGCTAATGCTATTGAAGCTCATATGTTTCCTTTAAGTGTTGTTACACCTAAAAGTAAAGAAGCTTGGACATTAACATTTGTTGATAAGAAAGTAGCTATTTATGAGTATTCAATGAATAAGTTTAATCCTAAGAGATTAACTCATAAAGTTTCATATGGTTTATCTATGGCTTTAGTATTTGCTTTTAATTTAATAACAATGGGTAGAAGATAATTAATTAATACCCATTTAATATGTTTCCGTAGCTCAGCAGGATAGAGCAATCGCCTCCTAAGCGAAAGATCGGCAGTTCGATTCTGCTCGGGAACACCAGAGGGAAATTAGTCGAAATAATTATTCGACTTTCAAATATAAAGGTTAATTTCGGTTAACTTTTTTTTGTGTATTTGAAAGGAGATTGATTAAATGATAAATATAACAAAAGAAAATATAGAAATAGAAGATTCTTTAAATAATAGAATTAAAAGTATTACAAAGTTTCTAGGGGTAAAATCAAAACTAATAAATGGTAAATTAATAAGTATAGATAAAACTAATCTAGCTTATATAGAACCTCATAAATTAGAAATTAATAATACAACATATTTATTCTTTAATGACTCAAATTTAGTTTATATAAATACTTTAGAAAACGCTATTGATATA
>CALMHN010000146.1 GCA_937863745.1 uncultured bacterium
GGAGCTACAACTTTAAAACCTCAAAATGTAATTGATTCTATAAATGATTACTATCTTAATTATTCATCTAACATAGACCGTGGAGAATATGATATATCTTTTAAAGCCGATGAAGCCTATAACAAGGCTAGAGAAAATGTTGCCAAATTTATTAATGCTAACACTAATGAGATAGTTTTTACATCTAATGCTACAGATTCTCTTAATTATATAGTAAATGGCTATTTTAAAAATATCCTTAAATCAGGCGATGAAGTACTATTAACTCAGGCAGAACATGCAAGTAATATTTTACCATGGTTTAATTTAAGCAATGAAATAGGGATAACTTTAGATTGTATTCCGCTTGATGATAATTATCATGTAACTTTAGATAATGTTATCAAAATGATAAATGATAAAACTAAAGTTATATCTCTTGCTGGTATCTCAAATGTAATAGGTGATATTAGACCAATTAAAGAAATAACTAAATATGCCCATGAACATGGCATTTATGTTGTCGTTGATGGTGCTCAAAGTGTACCTCACATAAAAACCGATGTTAAGGATTTAGATATTGATTTCTTAGCTTTTTCAGCTCATAAAATGTTAGGACCAACTGGAGTAGGAATCATGTTTGCCAAAGATAAATATATGTCTTTAATTAAGCCTTTAAAACTAGGTGGTGGAATGAATGAATCATTTGATTCACCAGATGAAATAAAACTTAAAGAATATCCTAAAGTACTTGAAGCTGGTACTCCAAATATTGCAGGAGTTATTGCAACATCCGCAGCTGTTGACTACTTAAATAAAATAGGTATGGATAATATTCAAGAATATGAAAGCAATTTAAAAGCATATGCTGTTTCTTTATTAAATAAGTATCATCATATTCATATTTTAAATACAATAGCTGATTCAGGTATTATATCATTTTATGTTGATAATATTTTTTCTCAAGATGTAGGATATTATTTAAACAAATATCATATATGTGTTAGAACAGGCAATCACTGTGCCAAATTATTAAAAAATGAAGTAGGAGTAACTAATACAGTACGCGTTTCTCTATACTTTTATAATACAAAAGAAGAAATAGACAAATTAGCAGAATTATTAAGTGATCCAGAGAAAATAAGAAAAGAGATGATCTAAATGGATATGGAAACTAAAAGAGAAATAATATTAGATAACTATGATCATCCATTTAATAAGGTTGATGAGGAACTTAATGGTTATATAAAAGTTAATTCAGCAAATGATTCTTGTATTGATAATATAAATCTTTATATAAAGATAGAAGATAACATTATAAAAGATATAAAGTTTTCTGGAGAAGCCTGTGCTATTTCCACTGCCTCAACTTCTATCATGATAAAAAATATGATAGGTATGACCACCAAAGAAGGAATAGATTATGTTAACAATTTTACCAACATGATCTATGAAAAAGAATATGATAATACTTCATTTGACGAAGCAAATGCTTTTGATGAAACATATAAACAAGGAAATCGTAAAACGTGTGCAACTTTACCATATCGTGGAATAATAAAGGTACTTTTAGAAAGTAGTGAAAAACATGAATAAAGTAATGCTAGATGTAATTAATAAACACGAAATAGATGACTATGTTGATATTCTTGTTTACTATGGAGGTAATAATTTTACTAATAAAGTTCCTAAAATAGATATTTCTACAAAGTTATTTGCCTTAAAAGTATCTAAAATATTTGCTAGACAACCATTCCTTTTTGATGTTGACTATGAAGGAAACATTGTTACTAGAATTAATAATATATCTAGTAAGAAAGAGTTTGATGATTTGATTAGTACTTTCCATACAGCCACTAAATTAAACAATGGAGATTTGTATGTTAAAATGTTAGATCAAATATTTGCCTACGATAATGTAGATATTGATAAGACTAGAGATTCAATAATGTTTAATGATACTAAAGAAGTTAGTATTCAAAGAGTAGGAAAATAATTGATTTATTAAAATAAATGTTTTATATTAATATATGTAATGCGAGGATATAGGATTAGTAATTTAAAAATTATTTTAAAGAGAATTCATGTTTGGTGTTAATGAATAAATAATCTTAAATGAATCTACCTATTAGCTGGTGTAATAACACCCGGATTAATACCGTTAAAATAATTAAGTAAAACAAGGGATGGTACCGTGCTAATGCACTCCTTATCATCTCTTTTTATTTTTTTATTAGGAGGAATCATGAGAAAAATAAAATTAAATCATGTATATAAGCACTTCAAAGGCAATTACTATATTGTTCTAGATGTTGCCATTCACTCGGAAACAGGAGAATCCATGGTAGTTTATCGTGCATTATATGATAAAAACTTATTATATGTTAGAGAATTAAATATGTTTTTAAGTGAAGTAGATCACGTTAAATATCCAAATGTTAAACAAAAATATCGTTTTCAAGAAATAAAGTTAGGAGAGAAATAATATGATAGATATTAATTTAATAAGAGAAAATAGAGATTTAGTAAAAGAAAATATTAAAAAGAAATTCCAAGACAAAAAATTACCATTAGTTGATGAAGTATATAACATGGATATTGAATGCCGTGATACTAAGACTAAAGTTGAAAATATTAAGGCAGAAAAGAATAAGTTAACTAAGAGTATTGGTGCTTTAATGGCTCAAGGTAAAAAAGATGAAGCTGAAGAAATAAAGAAACAAATAGCTGAATCTACCAAAGAAGTTGAAGAATTAGAAAATAAGGTTAACGAATTAACTGAAAGTATTAAAACAAAAATGATGACTATACCAAATATCATTTCTGATAAAGTACCAATAGGTGAAGATGATACTCATAATGTTGAATTACAAAAGTTTGGTGAACCAATTGTCCCTAAATATGAAATTCCATATCATGCTGATATATTTGAAAGTGTATCAGGACTTGATAAAGAATCAGCCGGAAGAACTTCAGGTGAAGGATTTTACTATTTAGTAGGGGATATTGCTAGACTTCATGAAGCTATGCTTGCTTATGCTAGAGACTTTATGATTGCTAAAGGATTTACTTATTGTATTCCTCCATTTATGATTCATCGTGATGTTGTAAATGGTGTTATGTCATTTGATGAGATGGAAGCCATGATGTATAAGATTGAAAATGAAGATTTATATCTAATTGGTACATCAGAACATTCTATGATTGGTAGATATCAAGGAACAATAATTGATAAGACAAAACTTCCAATAACTATGACAAGTTATTCACCATGCTTTAGAAAAGAAGGTGGATCACATGGACTTGAAGAAAGAGGAGTTTATCGTGTTCACCAATTTGAAAAAGAAGAAATGATTGTTATATGTGAACCAGAAGAATCTGATGAATGGTATGAAAAAATGTGGAATTTTACTGTTGAATACTTTAGAAGTCTAGATGTTCCTGTAAGACAACTTGCATGTTGCTCAGGTGATTTA
>CALMHN010000147.1 GCA_937863745.1 uncultured bacterium
ATGGCTTTACAGTAAACCGTGGTTTAAAAGCAAGTTATGGCTTTACAGTAAACCGTGGTTTAAAAACAAGTTATGGCTTTACAGTAAACCGTGGTTTAAAAACAAGTCATACGTTTATAATAAATCATGGTTCAGTAACAGGTTATGGTTTTATTACAAAGTTATTCAACTACTAATGAACAGGATTATTTCCTAACGAAAAGTGTTCTTGAAGCTTCAATGAGAGAATCCATTGATTATGGTTACTATGCCGACACAGGTTATGATTCCAATGGGAATTATACTAAAGAAGGTACAATAAAAATGAATGGAGAAAAGTTTGTTGAAAACTTCTTAAGAAGATTTTCTGAAATGGTAAATATCAATAAAGCTTATGAAGTAAACTTCTATAATATTTATGAAATACCACCTGCAGCAAGTGTTGAAGTTAAATCAGCAACTACTTCTTCAAATTTTGGTATTGCTAATACAAGTCAAAGTGGAAACGTTGATAGTACAATTAGATTAACTGGTATTTTATATACAACATCAGATTATAATCCTAATTTACCAGGTGGAAGCTTTGGTAGCGATTACAATTAAAATAATTAATAAATAAGGCGGATACTCCGTCTTTTTTATGTTATAATCCTTATATAAGGAGAGGGCCATGGAGATACAAAAATATATAAAAGATAAAAATAATATATATATAGTAATGATTGATGATGAAGAATATAAACTATATGATGATGTAATCGTTAAATATAATTTACTCTTAAATAAGAATATCGATTCTAAATTATTAAAAGAAATATTAACTTACAATGATGAAATAAAATCATATTATATGTCAATAAAGTATATTAATAAAAGATTAAGAAGTGAAAAAGAAATTCGAGAATATTTACATAAAAAAGATATTAATGAATCATCGATAGATAAAACCATAGAATTATTATATAAAAACAATTTTTTAAATGAAGATATTATATTAAAATCCTATATAAATGACTCTCTTAATCTAAGTATTGATGGTCCTTTAAAAATAAGAAGAAAATTAATAGAACTAGGTATTAATGAATCAAAGATAGATGATTACTTAAATAATGTTCAAGATAATACTTGGGAAACAAGAATTACTAATTATATTGATAAAAAAATTAAATTAAATCATACTTCTTCTAAAAATATGTTGAAAATGAAGATACTTAATGATTTAATAAATCATGGATATTCCAAAGAAATGATTCTTAATATATTAAATAAATATGATATTAAAGAAAATAATATTTTAGAACATGAATTATTAAAAGCAAAAGAGGAATTATCTAAGAAATATACAGGGAAAATATTAGAACAAAAAATAAAAGAAAGGTTATATCGTAAAGGTTTTACTTTAAGTGATATAAATCGTGAATATGATGAAGAATAAATATATGAGATTATCTAAAGAAGAAAAGAGAAAAGCAGAAAGTGATTATATTAAAGAATCTGATAAAAACAAATCAGCTTTTAATGCTTTAAAAAGATTAAAACTTTTAAGTATATTTGGAACAATATACTCAATTGTAATGTTTGCATTAGATTTCTTTACCAATTTAACAGGATCTACTGTTTGGAGCTTTATTATTGATGCAGTACTATTAGTATTCTCAGTATTAATGTTTGTTGAACAAGATCGTTTAAGAATAAGATATATAAATAATTTTTTAATTAATAAAAAGGGGAAATAAATATGGAAAGATTACAAAAGGTAATAGCTGAATCGGGTTATACATCAAGAAGAAAAGCAGAAGAATTAATTACTCAAGGAAGAGTATCTGTAGATGGAATTGTTATCAAAGAATTAGGAACTAAAGTAACCGGAGAAGAAGATATCATGGTCGATGGCGAAACTCTAAAAAGAGAAGAACATGTTTACTATTTATTAAATAAACCTATTGGTGTCGTATCTACGGTTAAAGATGAAAAAGGCCGTAAATCAGTTGTTGATTTAATAAAGACGACAAAGAGAATTTATCCAATTGGTCGATTAGATTATAATACAACAGGATTATTATTATTAACTAATGACGGAGAGTTAGATAATTTGTTATCTCATCCAACAAGTCATATTGAAAAAACATATGTAGCCCATATAAATCACGCCATTTTAACTGAAGATATTTATAAGTTAAAAGATGGTATCATGATAGATGATATGATATGTAAACCTACAAGAGTAAAAGTAAGAAGTATTGATAAGAAGAAAGATACTTCTACTATTGAAATTACAATTGTCGAAGGACGTAATCACATTGTAAAGAGATTATTTGAGTCTTTAGGATATAAAGTAACTAAGTTAAATAGAACTCAATATGATTTCTTAACTATTGATGATGTACCAGTTGGAACTTATAGAACATTAACTTTAAAAGAGGTGCACAAATTATATGCCAGTCAAACTACTAATAAATAAATTAGATAATGATGGAAGAGGAATCACTTATTATAATAATAAGATAATGTTCGTTAATAACAGTTTACCTAAAGAAATAATTGATGTTGATAATATAGAAGATCACCATAAATATTATGTTGGTAACAATGTAGGTATAAGTGAATCAAGTGAGAACCGTGTATTACCTAAATGCCCATATTATAATTTATGTGGAGGATGTAATATCATGCACATGGGTTATGAATATCAACATGAATATAAATTAAATAAAGTACAAGATATCTTAAAAAAATATGGAAATATTACTAAAGAGGTCAAATTTATACCATCTAACAAAGAATTATTTTATCGAAATAAAATAGAATTAAAAGTAATAAATAATAAATGGGGATATTATAAAAATAGTACTCATCATTTATGTGAAATAGATTTATGTTTATTAGCTAGTAATGCCATAAATGATATTATTAATATTGAGTATTTATTTAATATTAAAGATGGAAATATTACTATTAGAAGTAATTATTTAAATGAGATATTAATTATAATTGAATCTGATAATAAAGTAGATATTACTTATGATAAATTACCAAGCAATATCAAAGGCATTGTCTTAAACAATAAAACTATATATGGTAGTAATTATTTTTATGATATGATTGGAGATTATAAATTCAAAGTAACTTATAATTCATTTTTTCAAATTAATAATTATATAGCAAATGAAATATTTAAAATATTAAATAATAACTTAGAAGGTAATAGAGTTCTTGATCTTTATTGTGGAATAGGAACTATGGGATTATCCCTAAAAGATAAGTTTAAAGAAATATATGGAATAGAAATTGTAAGTAACGCTATAGAAGATGCAAAAGTTAATGCTAAAGAAAATAATATTGAAAATGTCCATTATTACACAGGAAACACTAATGATGTCTTAAATGAGATAAAAACATCATTTGATGCTGTGATATTAGATCCTCCAAGATCAGGATTAAATAAAGAAACAATGGATTTATTATTGAACATGAAAACTAAGCAAATAGCATACATTTCATGTAATCCAATAACATTAGCAAGAGATTTAAAAGTATTAAATAATTACAATATAACATCTCTTTATGCACTTGATATGTTTCCTAATACACATCACGTTGAAACTGTTGCAGTGTTGAAATTAAAAGACAAATAGTAAGTTGTCGAGGAGATGTAATTGTGGAAGATAAGCACATATTATAATTTGAAAGTGGGAAATAGTTTTGAATAAATATGAAATATATGAATACTTAAAACAAAACAATATATGGCATGAAATTGAGAAACATAAGGCTGTATATAATATGGAAGGATTATCGCAAGATGAAATAGCTTATCCAGGATATAATGCTAAAAATCTATTTGTTAGAGATGATAAGAAAAGGAATTATTATCTTATAACAGTTAAATGTAACAAAACTAAGGTGGACCTAAAAAAATTTAGTAATATAAATGTGACAGGTAGATTAAGCTTTGCTTCTGAAAATGATTTAAAAGGAATAATGGATCTTATACCAGGATCTGTTACACCATTAGGATTATTAAACGATAAAGAACATAAAGTCAAATTCTATATAGATAAAGACTTTATGAATGATAAACGTATAATAGGAATTCACCCAAATGATAATACAGAGACTGTTTGGTTAAAAATAGAAGATTTAATTAATATAATAAAAGAGTATGGGAATGACGTCTTTATTGTAGAAATATAGCCAAAAATTTATAATTAATAATAAGAAGATATGTAATATTTAAAAGAAGACATATCTTTTTTTGCTTTACCATTTAAATGATATAATAATATAAGTTACAAAGATAAGTGGTGTTATAAAATGAAGACTATTATAAAAAGAGTATATGATTTTAATGGAGATAATAATTCCATAAAAGTTCTTGTTGATCGTATATGGCCAAGGGGAATAAAAAAAGAAAAATTAAATGTAGATATTTGGGCTAAAGAATTAGCACCAAGTAATGAACTAAGAAAATGGTTTAATCACGATGACAATAAATTTAATGAATTCCAGGAACAATATATTAAAGAACTTAATAATAATGCATATGCTTTAGATTTTAAAAACAAATACAAAGATGATAATGTTATTTTGCTTTATTCAGCATCAAATACTAAATGTAATAATGCAGTTGTATTAAAATATTGGTTAGATAACTAAGATAGTGGTTTTTACTATCTTTTTATATAATATTATACTAAAATTATATTTGTTATAACTTTAATATCAAAATATGTAAAATTTGTTTTAATTTTCACAATTAGATATTAAACTAATGATTTAGAGGGAAAAAATATGGTATTGATTGATAAATTAAAAGAAAATGAACATAAAAATCCAAAAAAAATTATGTTTGTTGATAATAAAAGAAGTATAACTTATGAAGAATTTTATGCTGATGTAAAAAGAATAGCTAATGGTTTAAAAGAACATGATAATAAGCCAATAGCAATATATATGGATAAGGGAATTAATCTAATCACAACTATGATTGGTGTTGCCTTATCAGGTAATTTTTATACGGTTATAGATACATCTATGCCAGATGAAAGAGTTAATCTAATACTAGATGTCTTAAAACCAGCAGCTATAGTTTCTGAGAATAAGACAGAGTATAAATATCAAAACGTTTTATTTAGCGATTTGATGAAAAACGATACTAAGTTTAAGGAAAAGAACATTGTAGATACAAACCCAATGTATGTTTTATTTACAAGTGGATCAACAGGCATTCCTAAAGGTGTTGTTGTTTCCCATGCTTCCGTTATGTCATACCTAAATTGGTTTACAACTTGTTTTAAAATAAACAAAAACACTATCTTTGGTAATCAAACCCCATTATATTTTAGTATGTCAGTTTCTGATGTATTAGGTACAATATATGCCGGATCAACTTTATATTTTATTCCTAAAATGTATTTTTCCTTTCCAATGACTTTAATAAATTATCTAAACGATAATAAG
Organism: uncultured bacterium; assembly: GCA_937863745.1. Classification (GTDB taxonomy): domain Bacteria; phylum Bacillota_I; class Bacilli_A; order RF39; family UBA660; genus UBA6985. Next base: position 5,440 of record CALMHN010000147.1, read on the forward strand.
ATAAACACTATTTATTGGGTCCCATCTGCACTTTCGATTCTTGCAAATCTTCATGCTTTAGATGAATTACAATTACCTAATTTAAAACAAGTATTATTTGCTGGGGAAACAATGCCAACAAAATGTTTGAATTATTGGATGGATCACGTAAAAGCCAAATATGCTAATCTATTTGGTCCAACGGAGACTACTGATATTTGTACATATTATAAAGTCACTAAAAAGATTAAACCAGAAGAGTCAGTACCTATTGGTGTTTCTTGTGAGAATTGTGATTGTAAAGTAATTGTTGATAATCGTATTGCTAAT
>CALMHN010000148.1 GCA_937863745.1 uncultured bacterium
ACTTCAGTATCTTTAATCATAAAAATGTCACCATCTTTTGTTTTAACCATTGCATTTACAGGTTCGTCAGCAAATTTTTCAGTACGAAATATTTCTTTTACTTTATCAATTAAATTTTTATTCATTTGTTTGAGTTTATTTTTTATTTGTTTGACTTACGCCCTTATATTATATTAATATAAGAAGTAAATTATTGTTCAGTTATTTTTTATTAATTAATGTATTAATATATTCAAATTTATCTTTATCACTTAAATTTGAATTAATAACATTGAATATTATTTTATTTAAATGTAATTCTTTATCTTTAATTGAACTAAAAGATTCAAAAAATGCTTCTATACTAAAACCAGTAAAACCTAATTCTTTTGCAGCTTCCCATAATTCAGTTGATTTAAATTTATAAGTAACAAACCAAGAACCTTCTACTATATCAGAAAATCCTAATGCATGTGCTTTATCATTTAATGGATCAACTACAATCCAAGACTCTTTTACAAATACTGAATTAGTAAATGTATCTTGTAAATGTTCAAAGTTTGCTGATGTATGATTACAATTTTCTAAATATGTTTCTGCACATTCAATAACAGTATCTTTACTAAACCAACAATTATAAATTTCTTTTGTTTTAGTATCACGTCTAGGAATACGTAATTCTGGAATCATTACTGGACCAGTTAATTCTTGTTTTTCAAATTCTTCTTTAAATTTATATTTAATAGATTCTTCTTTAAATAATTCTAAAGTTTCAAACATTTTAAAAGGTTGTTCAATAGCTGGTGAAGTAACAATACTAATTGCTTTTAAATCACCTTTTAAAATGAATTCTTCTTCTCTTAATTTCTCTTTGTTCATATAATATTAATATAAATTTTTATTAATTGTTCAATTAGAATGAACTACGTCTTTCAATAACTGCATTTTTATTTTGTGATGCTGAAATATCTTCAGTAACTACATATGCTCTAATTGGTTCATTGTTACTATTTGAAGTTCTTTTACCACTTCCACCTTGACCTGTATTTGTATCACCATTAATAGCATATAAATCTGGTCCTTGTTGTGCTCTATTACTTGAACCTGAACCACCACCATCACTAGTGTTTGGTGCTTGTATTTTTGGTGCAGCTGGTGGAGTTCCAGCATCAAATTTTTGTTTATTAATAGCAGCAATTTGAATAGCACCAGTTGCAGTTACAGCTGCAGCAGCTAGAGCACCAATAATAGCACCATAAGGAATACCATATGCTTGAATTGAAGATGTTAATGCAGCAACAGCACCTGTAATAGTTGAAATAACAGTTTGAGCAATCTTTAATTTCTTATCTTGTTCAAATGCTTTCTTTTTAACTTCTGTATTTCTATTATATTCTAATAATTTTAATTGATATTCTTGTTGAGCATATTTATTATTAATAGCAATTTTTTGATCATTTGTTAAACCTTCTTTAGCTAATTCTTTATCACGTGTATCTGATAAAGCTGTTAATTGTGTATCTAATGCTTCTTGTCTTTCTTTAGTATCTTGATCTTGTTCTTGTTTTTGTAAATCTTGATATGCTTGAAATGCACCAACAACAGAGTTTAAAGCAGAACCAATAGCTTGAGTATATTTATTAATATTATCAAGTTTTTTCTTGAATGCTTCATCAACTAAAGCTTCATCAGCTTCAACATATTTTTTATTAATAGCAGCAATATCTTCACCTTTTAATCTAGCAATACGAATTTCTTCTTGACGTTGTTGTTCTAATAATGCTCTTTTCTTAGTTAAATTATCTCTATCACCAATTAAATCATCTTCTGCAGCTTTAATTGCTTTAGAGTGTTTAAGTGCATAAAAATTATCATTATCATCTATTTCATCTTCTCTAGATTTATCTCTAGCTGCTTTTTCAGATTTAATTTGTTCAGCTAAATATTTATCAATAGTATTTTGTAATTCTTTACCAAAAATTTCTAAATCTTTTAATGCTTGAGCATTTCTATCATCTTGTATTTTTTGTGCATCGGCTGCTATTGTTTTATTTTTTCCTTTATTCTTTTCTATTTCATCAAAATTTGCTTTATCAGTTGCTTCAGCTGCTTTAGCATCAATAAATTTTTTATCATCAAGAGTTTTATCTAAAGCTGCTTTTTTAATTGCATTATATTCTATATTAAAATTATCAAAAGCTTTCTTTTCTTTTTCCCAAGCAATATCTTGAACTAATACACCTTCTCTAGTATAATAATCCTGACGTTTTTGACGTAATACTAATTGTTTATTAATATCATAACCATACTTTTCATATAATTTTATAATTTCTTTTGTTGTAAAATCAGCATTATCTTTTATTTGATTTTGTAAATCAATTTCACCTAATGCTCTATTATATTGTTCTTGTGTTATTGTTTTTTCTCTTAATTGTTTTTCAAGAGATATTTTCTTTAACTCTTGTTCATTCTTAATATGTGCTTCTCTATTTCTACGTAATGAGTCATTAACTGAATCTAAAGCAGTTTCTTCTTCTTCAAATGCTTTAACTAATAAATATACACCTGCTGTTAATGCTGCAACAGCAATAACTACAGCACCAATTGGATTAGCAGCTATAATAGCATTGAATGCTTCAAAAGCAGGACCAGCTAATTCAACACCAGCTACAATTGCTTCAATACCACCTTTAACACCTAATGCAATACCAACACCTTGTTGTAATGTTGCATTTAATTTAGCAGCATCTTTTTCACTAGCACCTAATGCAATGAATGCACCAGCAAATGCATCAGTTAAACCTGCTGCAAATTTTTGTACATTATTACCAATCTTTTCTGCTCTTGCAGCGTGTTGTTCAACTGCTTTATTTGCTTTATCAGCAGTCTCAGCATCTAATTGTTGTTGAGATTTTGCTAACTCTTGATATTTCTTTTTTAAATCATCGATTTGTTTTTTAGAATTTTCAAATGCTTCACTACCTAAATCTAAATTTGCAGACTCAGTTTCTAATTGTGTTATAGCAGATTTCAAATCATTAATATTTTTTAATGATTTCTCTCCGCCTTCTGTTGTTACTTTAATTACTATTTCTGCCATTTGTTAATTTAATTATTTTAATTATCCGTTTACTAATACGTATTCAATACCACAGTTCCATAATATATTTGTTGCAGCTATTCCTGTTACAGTTATATCTAAACAATCAGTTGTATTATTTGCTGTTACTGCTACTGATGTTGTAGCTAATGAAACATCACCTATTGTTGATGTCATAGTTAAAGTACCACCTACTAATGATGTTGTACCTGCTACATTTTTAATAATACCAAAACCTTTCCATTCTTTAGCATCACCAGTATTAATATTTTTTACTAATAAAGTTAATTCAACTCTAAATGTTTGATCTGTTAATATTTTAAATGAATTAGTTCCATCAGTCGTTAATAATGTTGGTGTAGCATTAATTGTATTAACATATGCATTTGAAAAACCATTTGATACAGTACTTGCACCACTTAAACCATACATAATACCAGGATTAGTCATAATATTATTACTACCAATTAATAAAGAATTATATGTATAACATTCATTACCTGTTCCACTAATAATATTACCCCAAAAACTAGAATTATTACTATTATACAGACCACCAATAATATTAGCATCTCCAATAATATTAATATTATTTTGACCACTAATAAAATTATTATTACCAGAAGTATTAATATTAGTACTACCAGAAATTATATTATCACCACCAGAAGTATTAATATTATCAGAACCACCAATAATATTAAAACTACCAGATGTATTAGTATTTAAATAACCAGTAATAAAATTATTATTACCAGCTGTATTAATATTAACATTACCTGAAATTAAATTACCCAAACCAGCATTGATTTGATTATTATTACCACCAATAATAAGTGAATTATAAACACCAGCAGCAATTGTTGAATTTTGTGATCCAATGATCATACCAGGATTTATGTTATT
>CALMHN010000149.1 GCA_937863745.1 uncultured bacterium
CTTCTCTACCTGATGTTGGTAAATCATCATATGTTGCCACGAATACCAAATCTCCAATTCTAATATTAGAATTGTTATTTCCAATAAATAATTCTTCGGTATCAGTTGAAAATGCAGGTTCGCCAGTGTTTAATGTTATATTATCTATTTTTGCTCTTGTTCCACGTTTAAATTGAATTCTATTTGCCATAAATATTAGCCTCCGTCACTTAAATATTAGTAAGTGTCATAATTTCATCCAAAATGTGACCCAATTTCATAATCTTCTCTGTATTATTTATATTGAAAAAATTTGAATTCTCCTCTGTTTCATATGTTCTTAAAATATTTGAAAATGGAATTATTAATGAATTATTTCGTATATATGTGTCACTAATATTAATTATTTCAGTATCTGTATAATATTTATCCTAAGTTAAATATAAATATTCAAAATAATATTCTCTATATAAATTAAGTAAATTTAACTAATATAATGGAGAGTATATATTTTGTGTTGGAATAAATCTACTATATGTAAAAAGCAAATCTCGTGTCACATAATTAATAAATCCACATATATTATTAGAATCATTTAACTCGGGAATATCACGATTATATAATCTCAATACTCCTAATATACCATAATTAAAATTTCTTTGAGTAGTCATTAATTCCTCAATCATATCCAAATCTGTTATATCAAATAGTGTCTAAAAATATTGCAATATTATTGAGTAATAATTTGTAGTATCAGTATTATCATATTTTATTACATCATTTGCTTTTAATTGTTCATATGATGAATATTTTAATACTGGGTCGTCATAAATAAAAGTATTTTGCAACTATTTTTCTATTTTATTTGATTTAATATCATAACTATCTGGGTCGTTAAAATCTCTATAATGTAAATAAGATTCTTTTAAAATTTCTTGATAATTTGTATCTACAGTTTCTTTCAGATAAATTCTAATAGAATTTGGTACAAACATATGTTCATCATATAAATATGGTTTAAATTTAGCATATTGGACATCAAAACGTTGCGGTACAGATGTTTCACTCTATGACTATTTAATTAATAAAAACTATTTACGATGCTGTAGATATGGACTTATCCAATATAGTTTGTTATTTCTAGAATATAATTGTGAATTACTATGCAAAAATATATCTTTATCAGAAAATATTATAGGAATATCAAAATTATTCATATCTAAGTCTATAATATCATTATCTATATTTGACAAATCATTGTCTATTAAAATTTTAGTTATATATTTATCTATCCATGTGAGATCTAATATAGATAAATCAAATACAGAATATAACATAATTCTATATTTTAATTCTTGACTATTATTCTTGGATTGTACATCACTCTATATAGGTTGAAGATATTTGGTGAAAATCTCAGTATTATATAAATTGATAATCAAATCCTATCTATAAGATAACATTTTAGAATGTCCCTATGGCGTAATATATACATACGGATATTTAATTATATAATCAACATTTCTAACTAATACTAAATATTTTTCTTTATCGGTCATTATACCAATTTTAATTTGGTCCATTAATTCCTCAGATATATCATATAATTCTTTTAGATTTATTCGATATGCATATCCACTATTTGTCAACGTAGTGATAACATATTCAAAATCAAAATTGTCTATTTGTGGAAATACGATATTAGTAAAATTCTAATTTTTAAAAGACAAAAATTTAATTTTATCTATATCCACATTTAGATATTTCTGATTATAAAATGGAATTCGAATAATACTTGGCTATTGTACTTGCAATCTATTATCTAAATATATCAACAACGCCACCTCACAAAAACTATTACAAATTATGAACTAATATATTTTATATACCAATAATCTTTTTTGAATGTATTATCTAATTTCTGTTCTCTATTATATGATAATTGTAAAATATCATTTTTGGTTTTACTATCCTTGATATTGAAAATGAATTCACTTGGATATAAATAATACTTGACATCATGAAAATATTGATTGATTTCTGTAAGATCTAAATGTGTATCATTTACAAATGAAAAATGGGATTCATTTAACTATTTAATATTCATTTGAATTCCATAATTAGAAAACAAATCTCGATTGACACCATATTTATATACCTGAGATTGAATATCATAATATAGATCTGTATCCAAATAATTATATACCGATAATAAATCAGAATATACAATTGTATTTCTAAGATCTTGAAGTTCAATTGATTTATTAATATCAGGATGCAGTTTTATTATGTAATTGTTATTACTAAATGATAATATTGTTCTGCGTTTTACTTGAGTTCCATGTTCATTAATAATATTTCTATTATTTAAAATCTATGATATAAATCTATCAGTTATCAATATATCACTGAATATATTAATAAGTTCAGTATCATCTATAATACCATCTTCTATATTTCTGTGAAGTGATTCTATAACTGGTGTATTATAAATCATATTAAATTCTGGCAAATATTTTTCATATGTAATTTGTCCTTCCTAATTTTTAACTATTAAATCATCTAAAGTTTGAATCTTATAATACATATCTTGGCATTTACTATTCAAAAATTTATAATAAGAATACTTACCATCTTTAAACCTAAAACTACCATAATCATCAAAATTTTGAATAATAATATATTTTGACATTTTTAAATTTGATAGTACATTAATAATATCATTAGCAGTATCTATTGTAATATTTGGTAACTCAATTATTTCTCTTAATGATTTAACTCTATCATTAATTATTGTTGGGGTTAATCTTGTAATAATGATATTATATTTATTATCTTTTATATTATCAAATTCAATTGTAATATTTGGATTGAATTGTGATAATGAAAATTTCTATATTATACTATATTGCGCTAAATCAATATTAGTGGTTGTTCCTCCACCAATTCTATTATATTGAATAACATCATTAATTACCTGATATTGATATTCTCTAATTTCAATTGATGGATTTATAAATAACTCTTCATAAATAACTAAATTATCATTTGTAATATGTTCAATTAAAATATATTCTATTGCTTTCTTAAACTACAATTCTTGATATTTTGTGTAATATGAAAATTTTTCTGAATCAGATAAATTATTCCAAGGAGTATATGGTATACCAGCCTATATTTTTTCATTTACATAATATTCGCTAACAAATTCTTTAAATTTTATCGATGATGGCTCATTCATTGATATAACTTCATTTAATGTATGTAAATTAAATATATTTTCATATTTACTATTAATTCTATCCTATATATATTCCGAATCTATAATCGGGTTTACTGTCTTAGCAATAATACGTGTATTCCCAGATATCTCAAAACTATCATTTAGAGATTCTGTAATATGTGTCAAACTGCTATCATTTGACTCATTATAATATGATACAATACTAAATAATCCATTATCAAATTTACCAGTTTTATATGTATACTGTCCATATGTCGGATCAATTTCATATGGCACATCATATAAAAACACTTTTGAATTCAAATTACCAGTAGTATTCATCTAATCTAAATAATGATAATAAATAAAATTATTCATATTATCATCATATATTTTTTTAATATCTGCAATATTTTCCTATGAAATTTTTTGAACTGGTAAAGAAATAAAATCCTAAACATTTTTATCCGTTTTTAATATAGTACCAATGACATTGCCAAACATCATTATATTTGTTTCTGACTAAATAATATGTTCGGATTTATTTAATGGCAAAAATGGGAAGATATAAAATTCTTTTAAATCATTATTTATATCAACTGAATCACATCTGTTGATAGAAAAATTTATCTAATTATTTATTGTAAAAGAATTTTCTAAGAATACCTATAATGAATTAATAAAATTATTAATATTAAATGATACTATTCCATTTAAACTACTCAATGCATATGTCAATTTAATTAAATCATATCCTTTAAATATATCAATATCCTAATTATCTATAGCTAATAATTTATCTAATATAACCGGTATCCCAGTTTTTATATTATCTAATGCTGTGGAATTAATATATATATCTAATGGTTTAGTAGAATAAAAATTCTATTTATTTAAATCATTAATTCTAATTGTAGTAGTTAATGGAATACGATTTTCTAATTCATTTTTTAATATGGATTTTTCTTCTGTATATAAATATTCAGGAATCAAATTATCTTGATTTGCTAATCTATTATACACAATTTCATATCCACGTAACTGTTGTAAATTCCTAATATATTTATCTCTTGCAACTAAAATCTTTAAATTCTACATATTTCGTAATTTATCCTATTCAGAATCAATTACTGCATACGGATATGTAGATAATAATACTGCATTTTGAATATCAGTACTTCCAGTTAACTATTTTTGCTAAAATGTATATAAATCTTCGTTTGTAATTATTTTATTTTTAGATTTCATATATTTTGGGAAATTATATTTAATTTCTTCAATAGTTTCAATTGATTTCCCACCAGTCTAGTCATATTCATTTATAATTGTAAATTTAAGATTTTTAATAATTTCTAATAAATTATATGGACTATCAACTGGTACTTGCGGAAATACAATATCTTTAATATGTTGTGGCGGATATATACCATCTGCAATATCTAAAATTGATTCATCAGTAATGTATATTTGGTCTGGCAAGAATATATAATTAAATATCCCTTCATATTTACTAACAAATCCTTTAGAAACATTACCATCTGGCCCAACATTCTAATAAAATAAAATTCTAAAATTATCTGGCAACGATGTATCAGTTTCAGGAATAAAATACTCAAAACTTTCATTAAATGTATTATATCTGAATATAATATATGGATTATTTATATCTTCCTTTTCATATATAGATTGTACAACTTCATATTTATTCCCATTTATATCTGTGATAATATTATAATTTTCATCTGTGAGAATAACATCTAATTTATATTGCGAAACATCTTGTATGTTTATATTTTTAGTAAGTAATTTATCATTTAATAATGGCAAATATTTTCCTTTGGAATTTGTGGCCATAATATTAATAGGCTCTAACTGTATAAATGTAATATCTTCTGAGCCAAATACGGATACACATTTATATATGTAATCCGTACTATTAATATATTCTCTAACTATCAAAATACTATTCCTGTTTGTCCAAATATTTCCATTACCATCTACAAATTTTAATAACAACGGTGGTATTTGAATTCCTATATTACTTATATAATCAAAAAACAAATCTAAAATTTCATAATTTGAAGTATCAATTCCTAATTGAAGTATCGTATGCGCAGGATATGAAATACGTCTATTATATCCATATTGTTTTAAAATCTCAGATAATTTGGTATAATTATTTGATGTAGTAACAAACAAATCCTATAATGACATCTCATGTTTTTGATTTAATACAGTTGTGCTATATGCCAACTAATCTAATATAATCGATATTGCTGTTGAATTATCAAAATCAACAGTATCATATTCTTTCTTACTTCTAAGAAATTGAATAAGATTATTTTTTAATTCTTCAAAATCAAATTGTTCTTTTGTAAGTTTTCTAATTGTTTCCAAATTAAAATCATTTGACATATAAAGATCTCCCCACATTTTTATCATTTTTTTGTGGCATAAGACCCCAACCTATTAATAGGTTGGGGATGAATGCCATCAAACAATCTCTTTTCAGAGATAAATCAGCCTTGTGGCTGTTGGTCCACTTCGCCCTTGTTCAAAAGGGTTTTTGCTGGCAGCACTTCGCCTACCCATCAGCGATGTTTAACCACCAGTCGCAGTGTCCAGAACGAGTGGAGTATCCTGGAGTGCCTATATCATTCCTTTTGAACGGCTCCTTATATTTCAAGGGGGCTAATCAACCAAGCTTGTCAGATTTCTTACAAGCCTCCGCTTCTATAAGCAGTGGGTAGTTGACTTTTCAAATATCAATTAATTTAATAATTACATTATAAAAAATAATAAGCTATACCATATACCTAACAATATTGTAATTATAATGGTAAAACAAATAGTTTGCTATATTGAGTATTACTTCCCTTTTTCCAACAAAAATGTGCATATTCTATACTGTCAGTTTTCTCATCATCCGTGAAAGACATTCTATTTGAATGTACAAAAATATATTCTGGAATATAAGTACGAAGAAATTTATTTCGCATTTTAGAGCCTAAAAAATTCAAACGCAATAAATATATTATATATCCACCATCTTTTACTAAATTTAACCCATGAATAATAAAATCAAGAGCCTAATAAAATGGCGGATTTGAAATTACTATATCATACATAATAGATGGATGATATTTAAAAAAATCACACAATTCTTACGCAAGGAAGCCACTGGCTTTAGCCACGTGGAGGAATTGC
>CALMHN010000150.1 GCA_937863745.1 uncultured bacterium
AAATTTATTTCTAGGATGGTTTTAAGTCATAAATATTATATTAAGGGAGGATCTAGTAATGAATAAAATTAAAAATCTTACTTTAGATAATGGATTAAAGGTTGTATTAATTAAGAATAGTAAAGTTCATAGATCTTCTGCTTATATTAAGGTTGATGTAGGCTCAAATGATATAAGTTATAAAAGCGATGATAAAATAATAAATATAATACCTGGACTTCAACATTTTACAGAGCATTTGGTTATCGAGCATAGTAAATATGGTAATTCATTAAAATTATTTGGTGACAATTTTGTTGATTCTAATGGGGCAACATCAAGAAACATTACTTATTTTTATATAAGCACGGTTCATGATTTCATGGAATATTTAGAAAAGTTGATATATGTTGTTAATGGATTTATTGATGATGATAAGGCTTTTGATGATGTTAAAGTACCTATTTATTCAGAGATAGATAGGGCAAATGATAATCCTAATAGATTGTTATATAATAAGATTTTAGAATCCTCTTTATATACTTGTTATACAGATACTTTGGGTACTAAAGAAAGTGTTAAGGGTATTAGTTTAGATGATTTTAAAATGTTTTATGATACATTTTATCAACCATCTAATGAAACTTTATTTATTGTTGGATCTTTTAAAGAAAAAGAGGTATTAGAACTTATAAATAAGACCTTTAATAATATTAAGAGAAACTATCATAGGTTTATTAAGTATCAGGGAGAAGAAAAACCAAATATTAAATATCTTAAAACAGAAGTGATAGATACTTACTTACCTGAAGTCTTAGCTATTACTTATAAGTTAGATATTAGAGATATGGATAAATATGATCGAGAAAAACTTGAATATTATTTACAGTTTTATATAAGTGATTTGTTTGGAGAAACTTCGGATTGTTATAAAGAAATTATAAAAAACAATTATAGTAATTATTCATTTAGTTACAATAATTTATTTGATATTGTTGATGGTTTTGCTTTAATTAATTTAAGTATTCCTACTAAAGAGTTTGATAGTGTTATTAATCTTATTAGTGAATGTATTAATTCTTATAAAATTAATGATGATCATTTTAATTTGTTTAAGAATAGGTGCTTAATTAATTATATTAATGGGGAAGATAATATTAATAATGTATTTAGTAATTATTGGAATAGAACTAATGTATTTAAGATAAATGAGATTAAAGGAATTGATTGGTATAAAGATCGAAATATTACTGAATGTAGAACATTTATTAAAAATATTAAGTTTGATAATATAGGGATAGTTATTCGTAAAAAATAAATAAGATGTTTTTCTTGTATTTGATTGTTATATTTGCTATAATGTATAAGCGAAGTGGAGGTTAGTTGAAATCTTATGAGAACTTATAAAAAGAATTTACCAGATGGTGTTAAGAAAGCATTTGGATTAGATCGTGGCGTTAAAGTTAGACTTATTAATAAGAAGATGGCTGATGCTAAAAAGAAAAAAGAGTTAGCAAAGAAAGCTGCAAAGGCTGCTTAATATTTTTTTGTAAATTACTTCCATATTGTATGGAAGTTTTTTATTTATGTTGTATAATTAATATGGTGATAATATGGATGGTTTATGGCTACCTTTATGTGGGTTAAGTATTGCTATATTTTTAGTAGTAATTTTTTTTAGCAAAGGTTATATTAAGACTAAAGAAACATGGTCTTATTCTTTATTAATAATATTTAATCTAATTTTTTCTTTTCTAGCTACATTAATTTTTGTTTATGCTAAAGTGGAAGGTAATTTAATTGTTATTAATATTCTTCAAAGATTTTATTTGTGTGTATTAGTTACACTTGGATATTTATTATTTTATTATATATATATTATATGTTATAGGGATAATAATGATTTAATTAAAAGAATATTAAGTATAGGTGATTTATTTATTTATGTTTTAATATTTTTATTACCTTTAACTTCTATTAATGTTGGTAGTTATGTTGATCTTGGTGGTGTTTCCTATAAGATTGCTTTAATTAGTGTTATTGTATATTTTGTTGGTGTTGTAGTATTTTCTATTATTTATTTATTTAAAAATAATTTTGCAATTAAGAAAGTAGTACCAGTTATTGTACTAATATTATTAATGATTGGCGCTTTTATTCTAAGAAAACATTATCCTGAGCTAATTACGGAATCATTTATAATTTCTTATTTGTTATTGGTAATGTTTCATACAATTGAAAATCCTGATATTAGGATGGTTGAAAAATTAGAGATAGAGAAAGATAGAGCTGAGAAAGCTAATGCTGCTAAGAGTGATTTTTTATCGAGTATGTCTCATGAAATAAGAACTCCTTTAAATGCTATTATGGGTTTTTCTGAGTGTATTGTTCAAACTAATGATATGAGAGAAGCACATGATTGTGCTAATGATGTTATTGGTGCATCTCAAACTTTACTTGATACTGTTAATGGAATATTAGATATTTCAAAAATTGAATCAGGTAAGATTGAACTTGCTGAGGGAGATTATAATATTAAAAAACTATTAAATGGAATAGTTAAGTTAATTAAAGCAAGAATTGGGGAAAAACCTTTAAATTTCCAAGTTAATATTGCTGAAGATATTCCTTCGTCATTATATGGTGACCAAGGAAATATTAAAAAAGTATTGCTAAATTTATTAACTAATGCAGTTAAGTATACGGATGAAGGTTATGTTAGTTTTGATGTTAAATCCGTTATCTATAATGATAATTGTCGATTGATATTCACGGTTAGTGATACAGGACGTGGAATTAAAAAGGAAGATATAGATAAATTATTTACAAAGTTTCAAAGATTAGATGAAGAAAAAAATGGGACAATTGAGGGTACTGGTTTAGGACTTGCAATAACAAAGAAATTGGCTGATATGATGCATGGATCAATTACGGTTGATTCTGTTTATGAAGAGGGTTCTAAATTTACCTTTGTTGTTGATCAAAAGATTTCTAAATTGGTTGTTCCTGAAACAACTATTGAATTGGAAAAAGTTATGGATTTATCTACTAAGACAATATTGGTAGTTGATGATAACAAGTTAAATTTAAAAGTTGCTACTAAATTACTAGCTAAATATCAACCAATTGTTACTCCTTGTTTATCGGGTAAGGAATGTATTGAATTAATAAAAAATGGATTTAAATTTGATCTTATATTATTAGATGATTTGATGCCAGGTTTATCAGGTGTTGATACAATGAAAGAACTACGTAATATACCTGGATTTAATACAATTGTTGTTGCCTTAACAGCTAATGCTATTAATGGAATGAAGGAAAAGTATTTAAACGATGGGTTTGATGATTATTTAGCAAAGCCAATTGATAAAAATGAGTTATATACTATTCTTAAGAGATACTTATGCTTTGATGATAATAATGTAGAAATGGAAACTATTGATATTAAACAAAAGGAAGAAGCAAAGCCTGTTGTTAAACCATTTGTTCCTTCTACAAATGTTCCAGTTATTAATCCTGGTAATAATACTGTAAGTACTAATAGTGAAGTAAATAATATCAATTATTTAGATTGTACTAATAAGAAGGTATTAATTGTTGATGATAATAATTTAAATATTAAAGTTGCTTCTAGAGCCTTAAGTAAATATAAATTTAATATTATAGGTGCTAATTCAGGAATTGAAGCTATTAATATTGTAAGAGGTATTAAGTTTGATTTAATATTTATGGATATAATGATGCCCGCAATGGATGGCGTTCAAACTTTAACTGAATTAAAGAAGTTCCCAAATATGGATACACCAATTATTGCCTTAACGGCAGATGCTATCGATGGGTCAAGAGAAAAGTATTTAAAAGATGGTTTTGATTATTATTTATCTAAGCCTTTGGACATTAAAGAACTTGATAAAGTAGTTAATAAATACATAAATAAATAATAAGTATTGAAATAATACTTATTTTTTGTTATATTACTATTGGCTTATTTTTTAAGCTAATAGACACATATTATCCTTAATGATTTACCTAGTGGCCATATTAGGTTGGTTGAAATCATGGATATATGGATGTATAAAACAAAAGGAGAGTGAATTTTATGGCTGTTGTTTCTATGAGTTATTTATTAGAAGCAGGTGTTCAATTTGGACATCAAACTAAAAGATGGAATCCTAAAATGAAGGAGTATATCTTTACAGCAAGAGATGGTATTTATATCATTAATCTTGAAAAAACTGCTGCATGTATCGAAAATGCATATGGCAAAGTTAAGGAAATTGCAGAAAATGGTGGAAATTTCTTGTTCGTTGGAACAAAGAAACAAGCTCAAGTAGCATCTGAAGAAGAAGCTACTAGAAGTGAATCTTTCTATGTAACTACTAGATGGTTAGGTGGAACTTTAACTAACTTCAGAACTATTAGAAGAAGAGTTAAAAAGCTTGATGAAATCGAAGCTATGCAAGAAGATGGTACATTTGATGTATTACCTAAAAAAGAAGTAGAAAATATTAAAAAAGAATACGAAAAGTTAAATAAGAATTTAGCTGGTATTCGTGGTATGGATAAACTTCCTAATGCTTTAATTATTGTTGATCCTTCTAAAGAAGTAAATGCAATTAAAGAAGCTAGAAAGTTAAATATTCCTGTATTTGGTTTAGTAGATACAAACTGCGATCCAGATTTAGTAGATTATGTTATTCCTGGTAATGATGATGCTGTTAGATCAGTTAAAGTTGTTCTTGGTGTTTTAACTAATGCTATATGTGAAGCTAAGGGTTTACCTGTAGTTGATTATATAACTGAAACTAAGGATGCAAAGAAAGACTTTAAAGAAGCTGAAGAAGAAGTTGATGCTAAGGCTGTTGTAGCTGTTAGCAAAGAAGAAACTGCTAGCGATGATTTAGAGAGCAAAACTGTAACTGAACTTAGAAGTATGGCTAAAGATGCTTCTATCAAAGGTTATTCAACTATGAAAAAAGATGAATTAGTTGCTGTATTAAGCAAGTAATATTATAAGGAGTAATAATATGATAAGTGCAAAACAAGTTAATGAATTAAGAGAAAAAACCGGTGCTGGTATGATGGATTGCAAGAAAGCTTTAACTGCTTGCAATGGTGATATTGAGGCATCTATTGACTGGCTAAGAGAAAAGGGTATTTCTAAGGCTGCTAAGAAGGCTGATAGAATTGCTGCTGAAGGATTAGCTAATATATTTATAGATGGTAATAAAGCATCTATACTTGAAGTTAATTGTGAAACTGATTTTGTTACAAGAAATCAAGAATTTGTTGATATGGTTAATACTATTGGTAATGCTATATTAACTGTTGATTCTGTTAAAAGTAATGATGATGTTTTAAATATTGTTGTAGATGGTAAATCTATAAGTGAACTTATCACTGATAAAACAGCTAAGATTGGAGAAAAATTATCTTTAAGAAGAGCTGAATTAGTTAATAAGAGCGATGATGAATCATTTGGTTCATATTTACACATGGGTGGTAAAATTGCTTCCCTAGTTGTTGTAAAGGGTGCTTCTGAGGACGTTGCTAAAGACGTTGCTATGCAAGCTGCTGCTATGAGACCTTTATATCTTAATAGTAGTGAGGTTCCTGCAGAGATTCTTGAAAAAGAAAAAGAAGTATTAAAGGAACAAGCTATTAATGAAGGAAAACCTGAAGATATAGCTGAGAAGATGGTTCTTGGTAGAATTAGTAAGTATTACAAAGAAAATTGTTTAGTTGATCAAGAGTTTGTTAAAGATTCTTCTATGGATATTAAAACTTATGTTAAGAATAATGGTGGAGAAGTCGTTAGCATGATTAGATATGAAGTTGGTGAAGGAATGGAACATAGAAACGAAAACCTTGCTGATGAAGTAGCTAAACAACTTGGTAATTAATTACAATAAAGCTAGATAGAAATATCTAGTTTTTTTTGTGTATAGTTATATTGAGTTGTTATTTCCTCTGGCATATAATTATGTATAGAATATAGATATATATTTTATATTAATTTCATATTTAGGAGGAATAATTATATGGATTTAGATGAGAGAAAAAGGGTTAATGGAGTTAAGTATGATGAATTAACTAGAAGAAGGGCTTTATTAGTAAGTGCTTTTCCTATTGAACAACAAAGACCTGAGTCAATAAGCAAGGAAATTAATGATATTTCTTTAATGCAGTCTTATTTAAGTGATGGCATATCTGGTCGTATTTCTGGTTCTAATCTTAGGGGTGGCGTTTATGTTGATGCTTTTGAGAATGAAAAATTTGATAATATATTAAATGAGTTACAATCTTTGCAAAGCGTTAATGCTTCATTAATTCCTGCAGAAAGTGTTCATTCATTTGAAATGCCAACTGTTGATATTAGTAAACAATTAGAAATGATTAAAAATGCAAATACAATGCAAGAAGTTTTTAGTATTAGAGCAAGTATTTTACCTTCAATTCAACTATGTACTCAAGAACAACAAATGGCTTTTAGCAAACAAGTTAGCGAAGCTGTTAGGTTAGCTCAAACTAATATAGATTCTCGTGCTCAAGCAAATGCTCAAAGTGCTGATAATAGAGCAAAGTCTATTCAATCTGCTAAAGATAGATATAATAAACTAAGTATATTTGGTAAGTTAAAGGCTAATATGCAAGGATATGGTATTAAAAATGTAGAAAGTTTTTCTGATGATCAATTAGATTCTATGTACAATTCAGGTAGAGGAAGATAATATAATGTTAGAAAGACAAGAAGCTTTTAATGATTATATTGAAGAGTTTAGAAAATTAACTTTAGATGAAAAGAAAAATGAATTAGAATTAACATTAATCGATTTAGGAAATGTATTACAAAAATTATGTGAAAGTTCTAATTTGGATTTCAAACTTTTATATAATAGTATATTAACATCTAAAAATAGTAATCCTGAGTCTATGGATGATTATTTAACTAGGTTGTTAATATATTCTAAAAATATTGAAGAACAAGTTGGAATATTAACTATTCAGTAAATGATAAAGTATAAATGATATGTTTATACTTTTTTTATTTATTAAAAAAGATAAGCCTTAGTAGCTTATCTTATAATTATTCATCTTTTAAATCTATTTTATTATCTTCATTTTTATCATCAAAGTTTATTATATCATCATCAGTTAAATCAGGATCTTCATCTAATATAGATAAATCAGGTTGTTCACTTAAATTTACTATATTAAATCCATCATCATCAGTTAGATTTTTAGGTACAATTTTTTTCTTTGTATCAACTTTAACGGTAACTATCTTTAAACCATCTTCTGTATAAGTTTCATTTTCTTTTGGAATAACTTTTATATTGCTTCCAAGTGGAACAATTTGTAATCCATCAAAATCCATTGGAATAGGTTTAATAGTATTGTTTTCATCTAATTTAATAGTTTTAATTGGTTTTTCTTTATTAATTTTTAT
>CALMHN010000151.1 GCA_937863745.1 uncultured bacterium
CTTTTATTACAATGTATAAAGGTTCTATTTATAATTATTCTTCTTATAATTATAAAGATATTAATAATTATTTTTCTTTGGATAGTAAATTCAGTTTATCATTAAGTGAAGATGCTAATAATTATTATAATATTAATAAATTAGATACTATATTAGAATTATATAATAATATAATACATGTTAAAGATAATTTAAGTGGTACTTTAATATTTTTATCTAAAAGAGGTATTGCATACAAATATAATATAAATGAATATATTGATATTAGTAATATTCCTAGAGAAGATTATTATATTTATTATAATATTGATGGTGTTTATTATAAGTCTTCTTATTATGTTAGTTTATAAATAAAAAAAACTCGTAGAAATACGAGTTAATTTTTTAATGGCGGAGTAGGAGAGATTTGAACTCTCGCGTCAGTTACCCGGCCTACACCCTTAGCAGGGGCGCCTCTTCAGCCTCTTGAGTACTACTCCAAACGCACATTTAAATTATACTTTATTAACATGCCTTAAGTCAACTAAAATGAATAATAATATTAAAATTGATTTACTTATTTATGATTGGTGTTATTATATTATTCATTGGGGAGTTAATATGGAAAGCAAATTGTTTTTAGATGGTAAATTATATGATTTTTTTGAAGAAAATAATATAGAAATAAGTGATGATAATTGTCATGATTTTTTTATGGATTTAATTGATGATGAACAACCTTTTTATGATTTATTTACTAAATATTCTAATATGTATGAAATGACTTTTGATTTCCCAAGAGTTAGTGTACTTATTAATAATAAAATGATGCAAGTGCTACGTGTATTTAAAAAAAGTGGTAAGAGTTTATTTGATAATGATGGTGTAGGTAAATTTCTTGTTAATGTATTAGTTATTAGATATTTTGATTTTTATAACCAAGCTTTTAAAAAGTTAACTCATTCTTATGATTGTGATAAATTCTATGAATCTTTTAAAAAAGGAATAGAACATTTCAGATATTTTAAATCAATTAAAATGGGTATTATTTGTTCTAATTATGCAGATTTTTCTGAGATTATGAGTAATTATGAATTTGGTAAAGATGTTGTTTTATATGTAATTGATTCTTTTAGAACTAATTTAGGATGTGATACATCTGCTGTTTCTTTATTACAAAGGTATTATAAATATGGTGAAGACTTATCATTAATACTAGATGATAGTTTAATTAAGGAATTAAATGAGGGATTAGAACGTACTTATCAAGAGTTTTATTTAGATAAAAAAGGGAAGAAACATATACTTAAATAGTTTCTTCCTTTTTGTTTTCTAATTTAATAGCATCTTTAAAATAATTTTTGATAGCTGTGTCACGATCTTCATCACTAAACTTTGAACCAGAGGCTTTTACGTGCCCTCCACCTCCATAGAGACTAGCAAATGTGGAAACATCAACATCATCACGAGATGTTCGATAACTTATACGAGATGATGCATCAATTAAGATTATTAAGTCTAATTCAGGATACTTAAGTGATAAGTAGTTACCTAATTCACTTTTATTAGATTCAGCAAATGAGATACCAACTTTTCTACCTTGAATTTCATATCTTAGCATGGTTTTATCTTTTTTCTCTAAATATCTTGTTATTTTCTCAGTTTCAATAGTTAGAAATCTTTTCTCAAATGGAGAAAATTCAAATTCATTTTTATCTTTTTTTAATCTTCTAGTAATACTTTTAATAAAATCTTTGGTTCCATATGTTGATTTTAAATTATCTAAGTCCTTTGGTCTATTATCAGTAAAGTTGTAGGTATCTAATTCTCTTACTAAACGGACATAGTCTTTAATATTTGGT
Source organism: uncultured bacterium (assembly GCA_937863745.1). Classification (GTDB taxonomy): domain Bacteria; phylum Bacillota_I; class Bacilli_A; order RF39; family UBA660; genus UBA6985. Next base: position 1,842 of record CALMHN010000151.1, read on the forward strand.
TTATTTAAATTTGGATAAACGGTTATTAAATAATTAAAGAATATTTCTGTTGCGCATGTTTGAATACCATCGTAGTCGATTATGACTTTTACATAAGGATAAGCATTAGCAAATAGATGAGTTACATGATGATCAAATACTTTAACGTTTACTTTATTTTTATTGAAATAATCGTAAGCAAAGTCTGGTGGTGTTAAATCACATATGTAAATACAACTATATTTGGAAAATCCAATAGCTATTAGTTCTTTGAATGCTTCATCAATATCGTTAATATCAATGTTTTTAGCATCAAATTTTTCTCCAGTTAGGGTTAATAAAATATTAGGTGATATTCCATCTAAGTCTGTATGGGATATCAATAAAATTCTTTTTTTCATTTGTAGGCCTCATTTCTTATACTTTCAATGAAAGCTTTCATCATTGTTTCATAGGTAGTATTATTTTTAACTTCATCATCGGTTCTAATAGTCATACTTCTTACAGGAACAACGGTTGCGCCTAGTGATTTAAGAGTATCAACATTTGTTGAAGATGAATCTGTATCTAGTATAAAGACATTTGATACTGATTTATTTCTTATATATTTTTTGGCATTAGCATAGTCTGTATGATTAAATGTTTCATTTTCTTCAACACTTAATACAGTAAATCCGTATTTATCTAGAAATTTAAATATATCATTACCGGCAATTATATTTTTGTTTGTGGCATTTTCAGCAATTAATTTTAAATCGGCATCATATGTAGATATAGTTAATTTTAGATTTTCATAGTTAGTTTCAATTGTGGTTTTAATCTTAGTTGATGTTACATATTGATTTAATCCGGCATCTAAGTTTTTGGCTAACATCAAGTAGTTTGCTGGTACTAACCATAGTTCTTCCATATCATTGGTTATTTGCATACCATTAGAAACATCTATTAATTTAATATTAGAGTTCTTATTTAATAAAGTTTTAGCAAGTTCTCTTTCCGTATTTGATAATCCATTGTAAACAAATAGGGAAGATTTAGCATATTCATCTAATTGTTTATCGGTTAATTCATAGGTATTAATATCTATTCCGTTTGGATAAATACTAGTTACTGTTGAATTAGTTCCATATAATTCTGTTGCTAAATAAGTAATTGGATAAGTAGTAGTTAATACCTTAATATTATCCATGGAATCTTTTTTTATTGTACAACCCGTTAGCAATGTTGCTGTTATTATTAATAATGTAATTATTTTTATTCTTTTCATTTTATCCCTCAAGTTCATTTAAACTATATCATTTTGACTGTTATTTGTAAATTATTAAGGCTCAATTTATGAGATAAGTCTAGATAATAATTAAGTTTTTATGTATAATGGTCTAAGGTGAAGTATAGATGGACTTTTTAGATAAGTTTGGTATAAAAATTAAAAATCAAGATTTATTGCTTACGGCATTAACTCATTCTTCTTATGCTAATGAGAATAATTGTGAAAGTTATGAAAGACTTGAGTTTTTAGGAGATGCAGTGTTGGAACTTGCAACTTCAGAGTATTTTTATTTACATAGTAATAATTCTGAGGGTGAAATGTCGAAGGTGAGATCTTCTTATGTATGCGAAAATGCTTTGTATGAATATTCTAATAATATTGGATTAACACCTAATATTAGATATGGAAATGGTATGGTTAAAGATACTCCTTCAGTTGTTGCTGATTGTTTTGAGAGTGTTCTTGCTGTTATATTTCTTGAACATGGTTTTTCGGTAGCTAAGAAGTATGCTTTGGGAATTATTGTTCCTTATATTGAAGAGGGAGTAATATTTATTCATGATAATAAGACATATTTACAAGAGGTTCTTCAAAAAGAACAACATGCACTTGAATATGTTACGACAAGTGAAGCTGGGCCAGCTAATAATAAAACATTTGAGGTTGATGTTATGGTAGATGGTATGCGATTTGGTCATGGCGTAGGTAAGAGTAAAAAAGAGGCTGAACAAGAGGCCGCGAGAGATGCCATCAATAAAATGGCTTAGGAGTTGGGTACATGAAGTTATTAAGCATAAAAGCACATGGTTTTAAGTCTTTTGCTGATAAGGTTGAAATAGCAGTAGGAGATGGAATAACGGGTGTAGTAGGTCCAAATGGATCAGGTAAAAGTAATGTTGTAGATGCTGTTCGTTGGGTATTAGGTGAAACATCATTAAAGGAAATACGTTTAAGTGATTCTTCTGATGTTATATTCATGGGTTCTAGTTCAAGAGATGCATCCACGCATGCTTGGGTATCTTTAACATTTGATAATACAGACCATTATTTGGCTTCTCCTTTTGATGAAGTAGAAATTAAAAGAGAAGTTTATAAAACTGGTGAAAATGAATATTATATAAATAATAGTAAAGTTAGAAGAAAAGATATTACAGATTTATTTATTGATTCAGGAAGTAATCCAGATTCTTTTTCAATTATTTCTCAAGGAAAAGTAGTTGAGGTACTTAAGGGTAAGTCAATTGATAGAAGAGTAATAATAGAAGAAGCTGCGGGTGTCTTAAAGTATAAGAAACGTAAAGAAGAAACAATGCATAAACTTGAAAGTACTAATGATAATCTTGAAAAAGTATCTTTAGTTATTAATGAGTTGGAATCAAATCTTGAGCCTTTAAGAGCCCAGGCTGATATAGCACATAAGTTCTTAAATTATAAAGAAGAATTGAAGTCAATAGAAATAGCATTACTTGCGAAAGACATAAAAACTATTAATGATGAATATTTGGAAAAGAAAAATAAATTAGATGATTTAAAACAAGATTTATTAAAAATGGATAATTCTAATGTTGTAGATTCTTCTAAGTTAGAAAAGCTTAAAAACAAATCATTAAAACTAGATGAGGACATTAATAAAATGTCTTTAACATTGATTAGTTTAAGCGAACAAGTATCTAGCTTAGAAACTAAAAAACAAGTTATTCAAGAAAGACAAAAGTATGAAGTTGAAGATCAGAAGTTACAAAATAATATAATAGTACTTAAAAATAATGAGATTAGTTTAAAGAAACATATTAGTTTACTTGAAAGTGAAATTGATACTATTAAATTAGAAAATGATAAGAAACATGATATTGAAGATAAACTTAATAATGAATATAAAGTTAATACAACAAAGAAAAATACTTTGTTATCCGAGTTAAATAGAAAAAATATTGAAGAGTTAACTTTAAAAAATAAGATAGATAATCTAACTAGCAGTTTAGAAAATGATTCGTCACTTCCTTTTTCAGTTAAAAGTGTTATTAATAATCCAAGACTTGATGGTATACATGATGTACTTGCTAAATTAATTGATACTGATGAAAAGTATTCTGTTGCTATTGAAACAGCATTAGGTGCTAATCAAAATGTTATTGTAGTTAAAGATGAGAAAAGTGCTACAAGTGCTATTAATTATCTTAAAGATAATAAACTTGGAAGAGCAACATTCTTTCCTTTAAACATAATTAAAGGAAGATATATCAATGATAATGATATGAAGGCTATTAAAGAAGTACCTGGTTATATAGGTATTGCTTCTAATCTAGTTACATATAATCCAATGTATAAAGAGATTGTTACTAATCAATTAGGAAATACAATTATCGTTGATAATATTAATTCTATGAATTTGATGGGTAAAAAGATTGAATATCGTTATCGTGTTATTACTTTAGATGGTGAGCTAAGCCATGTTGGTGGTTCAATGACTGGTGGAGCTAAGAAACAATCTAATGGATATATTAATACTAAATATGAGATTGATAATTTAAGCAAAGATTATGATAAATGTATTAATGAATGTAAGTTAATAGAAGAGAGTATCAATACTATTGATAGTGATTTATCGGTTCTTGAATCTCAGGTATTTGAGGCTCGTAAGAATTCTACAAGAGAAAGTGAATTATTATCTTCTAGAGAATTAGATTTAAAAGAAGTTAAGAAGAAACTTGAAAGCGTTCAACAAGAAATAAGTGGTACTAGTAATTTACTTAATAAAGAGTCTGATAAAGAGTTTAATGAAGTAATGGAAGAGTATTTACGCGTATCAACTGAAAGAGATTTAACGTCTATTGATTTAGCTAATTTAAAAGGTGAAAAAAGTGATGTTAATGCTTCTATTGAAGAACTTGAACTAGCAAATAAAAAAATTAATTCAGATTATAATAAGAAACAAAATGCTATTAAGGATTTAGAAGTTGAAATAGGTAAAATGGATATTAAATTAGATAATTTATTAAATAGATTATCAGATGAGTATTCAATAACATATGAACTTGCGGCTAAAGAATATATATTAGATCTTGATGAAGAAGTTGCTCGTGATAAAGTAAATCATTTAAGAAGAGATATTAAAGACTTAGGTGATGTAAATGTTGGTAGTATTGATGAATTTAATAGATTTAATGAAAGATATACTTTCTTAAGTAATCAAAAGAATGATTTAACTGGTGCTATTAATGATTTAATGCAAGTTATATTAGAACTTGATGAAACAATGAAAGAAAGATTTAAAGAGACTTTTGTTAAAGTTAATGAGGAATTTGGAAAAGTATTTAAAGAATTATTTAAAGGTGGTTCTGCATCACTTGTATTAACTGATCCAAATGATTATTTAAATACGGGTGTAGATATTAATGCTTGCCCTCCTGGTAAGAGTTTAAAGAATATCAATGCTTTATCTGGTGGAGAAATGACATTAACAGCGATTGCTTTATTGTTTAGTATATTAAATATTAGAGTAGTTCCTTTTGTAATATTAGATGAAGTAGAAGCTGCTTTAGATGAAAATAATGTAGATACATTTGGTACTTATTTAAGAAATTATGGCAAATCTACTCAGTTTATTATTATTACGCATAAGAAGAGAACAATGGAATATGCTAATACGTTATATGGCATTACTATGCAGGAAAGTGGCGTGTCTAAGTTGGTTAGTGTTAGACTAGAAAATATTTGACATATTATAAAAAAATAATATATACATTTTTTACTAATAATGTTAAAATTAAATTGTATGTTAGAGTAATTTAGAGTATAGTATTTCTATATTTTGAAAAGGCGGAGGATTACAAATGAATAATCAAAGATATGTGGATTTAGTTAATTCGTTAAACAAATCGGAAGAGGCAAAGAAAGAGTTAATTGATAACTTGAATGTTTTTAATGCTTATGATTCTGATTATAGAAAAAATGATGAATTTAAGGACTTGCTTGCTGATTTAGCTAATTTTGCAGTAGATGATGCAAAAAATCCAGAAGATGAATATATTTCTGAATTTGGATTAACTGGTAAAGAAAACGAAGAAGCAGCAAAGAGAAAAGAAGTTATTGATTCATTAACTGAAGAAATGAATAAAACTCCTTATTTTGCTAGAAAAAAATATTTAGAAGAGCAAATAGCATCATGCAATATGAAGTTTGATGCTATCGAAGCTTATGTATCTAAAAAAGCATTAGGAAAAGTTGTTAGTCCTGAAAGAAAAGTTAATAAAACAGTTGAGGAAGAATTATTTGTTTTAAATCCTACAGCTAGTTTTAAAGAAGACAGCGCTGCTATGGGCAGTTTGGATTCAATTAAAGCTTCTAACGATTTAATTAAAGATGTTATTGATGAACATAAGAATCTTGCATCTGATTCAGAAAAACAATTATTTGATGCTAAATATAACTATGTTCAAACAAGAATGAATGAATATATTAATAAACAAAGAGAAAGCCTTATCTCTTTGAAAGAATTCTATAATTCATGTACTTCTAGAGTTGATGGCAAGTATTATGATACAGCAATTGATGCTAATAATAGGTTAATTGCTCAAACTACTGATGAAAATACTAAGAAAGCCTTACAAAGTGCTAATAATGCTTATTCAAAAGAGTTATTTGCTGCTAAATTCTTTATTAAAGAATATAATGCTAGAGTAGATGAAATTGATAATATTGCTAAAGATATTTTACATAAGGATAAAATTAAAGGTGATAAGAAGTTTAATGTAGACTTTGATATTAAAGATAATAAGTTACAAGTTCTTATTACTCCTGCATTTGGTTTAAGCGATGAAGAGACTAGAACTAAATATACTAATTATCAAATGCATGATGGAGAAATTGTTATTGATCCATCATATGCTATTGATTTGAATTCTATGAGTCCTGATACTTTAAATGCTTCTATGAATAAATTCTTAGATGATGTTATTGCTAAGACTTCTGATAGTATTAATCCTATAACTAAAGACGATTTAATGAATTGTAATATTACCGTTAAACTAAATGGTAAGGATGTAGTAATGCCTATTAAAGACTTTGGTAATTCAGTTGCATTGATATATGGAATTGATCATACTAAGGATAATGAAGAAAATACTCAAGAGGCTAATGCTAATACTCAAGAAGATACAGTTTATGATCCTGAAGTTGCTAAGGCTGAAGCTGCTGCTAAGGCTTATGAAGAAAGCAAAAAGGAAAATCCAACTGCTACTACTGAACCTAGTACTTCTGAGTCTGAAAATCCTTTCACTCCTGAAGATGAAAGAAAAGAAGAAGAACAACAAACTGGTAATACAGAGGACGTTCATAATGGTCAAACAGGTGAAGTTCATCCTGAAGAACAACATGATAATCAACAAGGCGATAACGTAAATAAACCTTCGTCTAAGTTTAAGGTAATTGCTTCAAGAAAACCTTTATCTAAGTCTAGATATGTTTTAACTGCTGCTCTTGCAGCTGCTGCTGTTACTGGTGTTGCTACACTTTCATTCCCATTGTTTGCAAGTGGCGTTGTATTAGGTGCCGGTACATTAATACCTGAAATTGCTCAATTATTTAATAAGATTAAGAAACAAGCTTTATATAATAAGATGGAAGCTATTGTTAATGAACATGGATTTGGATTAGTATATGATAAATCTGGTGATGGTAGCATTAAGATTGTTAATGGAGAAGAAGAACCTTTAACTGAAGAAGAAAAGGCCGTAATTAATCATGAATTTGATAAAGAATTCAACTTTACTAATATCAAAGGAAAATGTGTTCCTCTTAGAGAAATAAAAGATGAAACTAAGAGAGTATTTGGAAAACAAAAATGTGAGGGTGGATTTACTAAGGTAACTGCTGATGACCCTGAAGCTTTATTTGAAGCATTTGGTGGTTACAAGAGCCATTTCGTTAGAAAAGTTCAAAATGCTGTTAGTAATAAAAAACAAGTAATCAGTGCTAGAAGAGCTAAGATATATGAGGCATTAACTCATAAGAATTATCTTGCTGAGCAAGCTGATTATGAAGATCAATTAGGCGATGAAGTTACTGAGGAAGATGCAGATAACTTAGAAGCAGAAGATGTTGGTAGAAGTCGATAGAAAGGAGAAAGTTGGCTATGATAGAAATTGGTAATATTGTTACACTTGAAAATGGAGTAGAATATCTACTTCTAGAAGAATTAAATGATGGAGGTCGTAGATTTGTTTACTCAGTTAGAGTAGAAAAAGATGAGACTCCAACTACCGATTATGTGATATTTGAAGCTGTAGTTGATGCTGATGGTGAATACCTTAAAACAGTAGATGATAAGGCTGAATATGATGCATTAATTGAAAAGTTTAAGAACATAATCAATGGAAAAGTTATTTCTGGTGATTATGATGACATGGTAACAAGTCTTGATGAAGATGCTGAATAAGCATCTTTTTTATTGCATAAAAAAAGCTACATAAGTAGCATTATTTATATAATAATTTTATGTGTGTTCCTTTAGAGAAGATCATTCCATCTTCTTTTAGTTTTTTTATTTCCCTCATCATTGCAGATCTATCAATGGATAAATAATCTGATAAATCAGTTAATGTATAGGGTAATATAATGTTTCTTGATGTTTGCTTTCTTGATAAAGTATTAAAATAATTTAATAATTTATCCCTTATTGTTTTTTGAGTTAAGATTTCAATTCTTTCATTATAATTTTTTAATTTAGTTGTTATTATTTTCATGATATTATCTAATATTTTATTTTGGGCTTCAATGTTTCTTCCATTTCTGTTTATTAATTTGTCATAGTCAAACATAGTAATTTTAGAATCCTTGATGGCTACGATATATATTTCTTCAGAGTAGGATGCTGAAAATGATCCAAAGATATCTCCCTCTTCAATTTCTTGAATAATGGTTTTAGTGCCATTAAAATTGTATCTAATTACCTGGGCTTCTCCTTGATCAAGTATACAAAACTTCTTGGTCATGGCAACGTTTGATAGGATGGTTGAATCCTTTTTGTAATTTAATTTCATGGCGTCAAATGAGTTTAACAAACGCTTTACATCTTGTTCGTCTATATCATAGAACACATTAAATTGGGACATTCTATCACCTTCAATTTATTATTTTTATTATATTTTATTAAAGTTGCTAATGCAACAAAATGTTTAAATATTTTGTGTTAAACTTTAGTTGTATAGTAAGGAGAGAATATATGAAAGTTATAAAGAGAGACGGAAAGTCCGTAGACTATGATAAAGAGAAAATAAGTATTGCTATTAATAAGGCTAATGCTGAAGTATCTGAGGAAGAAAGAGCAACAGAAGCGGAAATTAAGAAGATAATTAAATATATTGAATCTTTAAATAAGAAGAGAATATTAGTTGAGGATATTCAAGATATTATTGAAAGAAAGTTAATGGAACAAAAACATTTTGAATTAGCTAAATGTTATATTGTTTATCGTTATAATAGAGCTTTAGTTCGTAAGAGTAATACTACTGATGAATCTATTCTTTCATTAATTAAAAATGAAAATAAAGAATTGAATGAAGAAAATAGCAATAAAAATACAAGAATTGCTAGTACTCAAAGAGATTATATAGCTGGTGAGGTTTCTAGAGATTTATCTCGTAGAATATTACTACCAGAGAAAATTAGTAAAGCACATGAAGATGGTATTTTACATTTTCATGATATGGATTATTTTGTACAACCAATTTTTAATTGTTGCTTAATTAATATTGGAGATATGCTTGATAATGGTACTGTTATGAATGGTAAATTGATTGAATCTCCTAAGAGTTTTCAAGTAGCATGTACTGTTACAACACAAATAATTGCATCAGTTGCTTCTAATCAATATGGTGGTCAATCAGTTGAACTTAGACATTTAGGTAAATATTTAAGAAGAAGTCATGATAAGATTGAAAAGAGAATTACTGATACTGTAGGTAAGAAGTTAACAAAGGCAGAGGTAGAAAAACTTGTTGATGCTGAGTTAGTTAAGGAACTACAATCTGGTGTTCAAACTATTCAATATCAAATAAATACACTTATGACTACAAATGGTCAAAGTCCATTTGTTACATTATTTATGTATCTTAAAGATGATGATCCATATATTGAAGAAAATGCTCGTATTATTGAAGAAGTTATTCGTCAAAGATATGAAGGTATTAAAAATGAGAAGGGTGTTTATGTTACACCAGCATTCCCTAAACTAGTTTATGTTCTTGATGATAATAATAGTTTAAAAGGTGGTAAATACGACTATTTAACTAAGTTAGCTGTTAAGTGTTCTGCTAAGAGAATGTATCCTGATTATATAAGTGCTAAGAAGATGAGAGAAAATTATGAAGGTAATGTATTCTCACCTATGGGTTGTAGATCATTTTTAAGTCCTTGGAAGGATGAAAATGGTAATTATAAATTTGAAGGTAGATTTAATCAAGGGGTTGTATCTATTAATTTACCTCAAATTGGTATTATTGCTGATGGTGATGAAGAAAAGTTCTGGAAGTTATTTGATGAAAGACTTGATTTATGTCGTGAAGCCTTAATGGTTCGTCATCATGCTTTACTTGGTGTTACAAGTGATGTTTCACCTATTCATTGGCAATATGGTGCTATTGCAAGACTTGATAAAGGAGAAAAGATTGATAAATACCTAGTAGGTGGATATTCTACTTTATCTCTTGGTTACATTGGCTTATATGAGCTTACAATGCTTATGAAGGGTGTTCCTCAAACAGATCCAAAGGGAATTGACTTTGCTAAGTCAGTCATGATGCATATGAAGGAAAAATGTGCTGAATGGAAGAAAGAAACTGGTTTAGGATTTGCTTTATATGGTACACCTGCTGAAAGTTTATGCTATAGATTTGCTCGAATTGATCTTGAAAAATTTGGCAAGATTAAGAATGTTACTGATAAAGGATATTATACTAATTCATACCATGTAGATGTTCGTGAACATATTGATGCCTTCCATAAATTAGGATTAGAAGCTGAATTCCAAGATATGTCATTAGGTGGTGCTATAAGTTATGTAGAAATACCTAATATGGAACATAATCTAGAAGCTATGGAAGAAGTTGTTAAGTTTATTGCTGACAATGTTCAATATGGTGAATTTAATACTAAGAGTGATTATTGCCAAGTATGTGGTTATACTGGTGAAATAATATTAAATAAAAATCTTGAATGGGAATGTCCTAATTGTGGAAATAAAGATAAGAGTCGTATGAATGTTACTAGAAGAACATGTGGATATTTAGGAGAAAACTTCTGGAATGAAGGAAAAACTAAAGAAATATCTATGAGAGTTACTCATTTATGAGATATCTTGAAATTAAAAATTATGATGTTTCCAATGGACCCGGAGTTCGTGTAAGTATATTTGTATCTGGTTGTACTCATCATTGTAAAGGATGCTTTAATGAATCTTCTTGGGATTTTAAAGCAGGAAAAGAATTTGGTGAAGAAGATATTAATAATATAATTGAATTAATGAAACCTGATTATATAAATGGTTTATCTCTACTTGGGGGTGAACCATTTGAACCAGTTAATCAAGAAGGATTATTGCCTTTAGTTAAAAGAGTAAAAGAAGTTTATCCTAATAAAAATATTTGGTGTTATTCAGGTTATTTGTTTGATAAACAAATATTAGATATTATGGTTCCTAAGTATAAATATACAAGTGAATTACTAAAATATATTGATGTGTTAGTTGATGGAGAATTTCATTTAGATGAAAAAGATTTATCAATAATATTTCGTGGATCATCTAATCAAAGAATTATTGATGTTCAAGAATCTTTAAAAGAAAATAAAATAGTATTAAATTATAGAAACGATTTTAGGAGAGGTCAAGATGACAAGAACAAGAGGATTTGAAATTGCAAAAGGTTATGAGGATAGAGATATTCATATGCCTGTTAGAAAAACTATGCATTCTGCTGGATATGATGTAGAAGCTGCGGAAGATACCGTTATACCAGTTTTTAAATTAGGATCTAAACCTACTTTAATACATACAGGGTTAAAGGCTTATTGTGAGCCTGATGAATGGTTTATGTTAGCTAATAGATCATCTAATCCTGGTAAAAAGCATTTAGTACTTGCTAATGGAATAGGTATTGTTGATGCTGATTATTATAATAATCCTGATAATGATGGAGAATTTATGTTTGCTTTTTTTAATATAAGTGATGAAGATGTTTTAATTAAAAAAGGTGATGTAATTGGACAAGTAGTATTTGAAAAATTTCTAATTTGCGATGGAGATTCTGCAAGTGGAAATAGAACTGGTGGATTTGGTTCTACAAGTAAGTAAATAACAAGAAAATAGGTTTGACATCAAGCTTATTTTTTTGTTATTATAGATAACTATAAGCAAAGAAGGTTTAGACAGATGTTTAGAAAACGATTCTTTAAGAAAACTTTCAAAGAAATTTATCCTTTGTTAGATAGATATATAATAAGTGAAGATGATAGAAGTATCATCTTAAATAATGAAGGTTTTAATAGAAAATATAATGATAATATTTATTTAATAGAAGCATTTTTACATGAATTAAGTAAAAATTATGATTTAGATTTTATTCGTAAAGTTATTATGAATGAAATCTTAAATTTAAATGATGGTTTATTAATTAGTTTAATTGTTACTTATCTTAATAGTGAACTTCAAGATCAAAAAGATATTAATTATTTTAAAAAGTTTAATGAAGACAATAGCGTTAATATTATAAGTGATGATGAGAAAAGAAGAAGAGATTTAATTGATGAAGAATATATTAGTTTAAGAACTGGTGGAGAAATGTTTAATGAGATACCTCTTAACGATAAATATTATTCTTTAGATTATGATTCCCGTACTTATATAAATGATATGTTGAGAAATGGTTCATTTAAGTGTTTAACTAGAGTATTACCTAGATATAAAGGTAATTTTATTAGTTTAATAATGCTATTAAATAAATATGGTATTAATTATCAAATAATAAATGATAATTTAGTAGATAATTTAGAAGATGGCGAAGTTACAAAACTAATATATAATTTATTAGATGCTAAGAATATTTTATGTACGGAAAAGATTAAAGTATTAATTAATGATAAAAGATATAATTTATTATCTATCATGATAGAGCAGGGTCTTGTTGGGGAAGCTGTATTTATTAATGATGAAGGCATAAAAATGAATGATGATGGCGAGATAATTAAAAAATTATTTAGAAGTAGACAAAAGAAGTATATTAATATAGATAATTAGGCACTTTATTTAGGTGCCTTTTATTTGATATACTTTAATGAGGTGATTTAAATGGGATTGGAAAACATTAGAAACTTTAGTATTATTGCTCATATTGATCATGGTAAATCAACGTTAGCTGATAGAATACTTGAACTTACTGGTGCTGTTGATAAACATGATATGAAAGATCAATTACTTGATAATATGGATATTGAAAGAGAACGTGGTATTACTATTAAGTTAAATGCCGTTGAATTAAATTATAAAGATTATATTTTTCATTTAATAGATACTCCAGGGCATGTTGATTTTAGTTATGAAGTAAGTAGAAGTTTAGCGGCATGTGAAGGAGCTCTTTTACTCGTAGATGCGGCTCAAGGAATTGAGGCTCAAACATTAGCTAATTTTTATTTAGCTTTAGATAACAATTTAACTATTATACCAGTTATAAATAAAATAGATTTACCTAATGCAGATATTCCTAAACGTATGGAAGAGTTAGTTAATGTCTTGGGATTTAAAGAAGATGAAGTTATTCTTTGTAGTGCCAAAACTGGTGTTGGTGTCGATAAAATATTAGATGCTATTATTGAAAGAATTCCATCTCCTAAGAAATCCTTAAGTGATGAAACTAAAGCTATGATATTTGATTCTTATTTTGATTCTTATCTTGGAGTTGTAGCATCTGTTAGATTGTTTTCCGGTTCAATTAAGAAAAACGATACTATTAAATTGATGTCTACTGGGGCTACTTATGAAGTTGTAAATGTTGGCGTTAATACTCCTAAAAGAGTTGAAAAAGATGAACTTGTTGATGGAGAAGTTGGTTGGGTAAACGCGGCAATTAAAACTATCGATACAGTTAGCGTTGGAGATACAATTACAACACTTAGAAGTGAAGCTAAAGAAGTATTACCAGGTTATAAAGAAATAAAACCAATGGTTTATTCAGGAATATTTCCAATTGAACCTAATAAGTATGAAGCTTTAAAAGAAGCAATCGAAAAATTGAAATTGAATGATGCTTCCTTAATATTTGAACCTGAGACATCAGAAGCTTTAGGATTTGGCTTTAGATGTGGATTCTTAGGATTACTTCATATGGAAATTACTGAAGAAAGATTAAGAAGAGAATTTGGTTTAGATATTATTGCAACTAGTCCTTCAGTTATTTATGAGGTAGAGCTTACTAATGGAGAGACTGTTTTACTCGATAGTCCTAGTAAGATGCCTGATAAGGTACGTATTAAAGAAATTAGAGAACCTTTTATTACGACTTCGATATTTGTACCATCAGAGTATGTTGGACCAATTATGGAGCTTTGCCAAGATAAAAGAGGTATATATAAAAGCATTGAATATATAAATGAAACGAGGGTTGACATCCATTATGACTTACCATTGGCAGAAATTGTTTATGACTTTTTTGATAAATTAAAATCTAGTACTAAGGGATATGCTTCATTTGACTATGAGTTATGTGGATATAAAGCTCAGGATTTAGTAAAGATGGATATTTTGATTAATGGAGAAGTAGTTGATGCTTTATCAATGATTGTTCATAAAGATTTTGCCTATGATCGTGGTAGAAGAATAATTACTTCATTAAAAAATATTATACCTAGACAATTATTTGTAGTGCCTTTACAAGCTAGCGTTGGTTCAAAGGTTATTGCTCGTGATAATATAAGCCAAATGAGAAAAAATGTTTTAGCTAAGTGTTATGGTGGAGATATTTCACGTAAGAGAAAGTTATTAGAGAAACAAAAAGAAGGTAAAAAGAGAATGAAGACAATTGGTCGTGTTGAAGTTCCACCGGAAGCTTTCTTATCAGTACTAGAAACTGATAAAGGTAATGACTAAACTTATATTTTTATAAAACTCAACCTACGCGTTATTTAAAATATTTATTACTTTTTATATGATGTTATTGGTGATAGAAATGAAAAATAAAATTTTAAAATTAATTGGTGTTGGTGCCATACTTGCAACTTTAACTGGATGTGGTAGTAGTGCATCAAATATAAGCGTTTCAAGAAATGATACAGCATCATTTAAATATGATTATGAATCATTAAATGGAACAACTAATTCCAGTGGTAAGGAATTCCGTTCAATTACTGTTGATGAAAATTCACATATTACAATTGCTACATTAGATCAAATAAATCAGTATATGGATGATGGAAAAACATTTATGGTTTATTTTGGTTTTTCAGCTTGTCCTTGGTGCCGTTCAATGCTTCCATATTTCTTAAAAAATGCTAATGAAATGGGAGTAGATAATATTTATTATGTAAATGTTAGGAGTGATAATACAGAAAATACGGATATTAGGGATATTTATTCTTTAGATGAAAACAAGAAAGTATATTTATCTCATTCTGGAAGTGATGCTTATCATACATTTATTAAACGTGCTTCTAGTGTTTTAGAGGATTATTCTCATGGTGATATTAAGAGTCTTGATGGTACTGAATTTGAGGGAGCTAAAAGACTTGGTGCACCTAATATTATTATTGTTAATAAAGGGAATGCTACAGATATGATTACCGGAATATCTGATTTACAAACTGATGGATATCAAGAATTAACTGATGATATTGTTAATGATATGAATAAGATTGATAAAGAATTTATTAATAAGTATTTAAGTATTTTAGGAAACTAAAGTACTTTTTCTTTATTTTTTTATCTTATTTAACTATAATTAAGATGGTGATAGTATGAATGCTGTTTATGTGCATATTCCTTTTTGTAAACATATATGTTCTTATTGTGATTTTCCTAAAGTTTTACATATTAATAGTTTTGTGGATGAATATTTGGATGCTTTACAAAATGAAATATTAAATACTTATGATGGTGAAATAATTAAAACATTGTATGTAGGTGGTGGCACTCCTTCTTGTTTAACAAAAAAGGAAAGGGTCAAATTATTTAGAATATTAGAAAACTTTAATAAGTCTCCTGATTGTGAATATACTTTTGAATGTAATCCCGGGGATATTGATGATTCTTTCTTAGATGATATTGTTGATGGAGGAGTTAATCGTTTATCAATTGGTGTTCAATCTTTTGATAAAGATAACCTTAAATTTTTAGATAGAGAAATTGAATATGATGATTTAGAAAATAAATTAACTTTAATACGTAATCGAGGAATTGATAATATTAATTTAGACTTAATGTATGCTCTTCCTAATGAGAAGCTTAATACTTTAAAGAAGGATGTTAGTTTATTATTAAAATTAAAACCTGCACATATATCAACGTATTCCTTAATTATTGAAAAACATACAAAGGTTAATAATGATAAAACTGAATATATTGATGAAGATTTAGATCGTAAAATGTATGATTATATTTGTAATAAATTAGCTAAAAGTGGATATGTTCATTATGAAGTTTCAAATTTTGCTTTGCCTGGATGTGAATCAAAACATAATTTAAATTATTGGAATAATGATGAGTATTATGGATTTGGTCTTGGTGCTGCTGGATTTAAGGCAGGAGTTAGATATAGTAATACTAAGAATATTGATGAGTATATTAAAGGTAATTATCGAAGTGAAGAGTTATTACTTTCACTTAAGGATCAAACTGATAATGAATTAATGTTAGGACTTAGAAAACTAGCCGGTGTTGATGTTAACGTTTACTATGATAAATATGGTACAAATATTCAAGATGATTATCCAATCAAACAAATGATGGAAGAGGGATACTTAATATATAAAAGTGGTTATGTATTTATTAATCCTAAGTACATTTATACAATGAATGAGATATTGATACATCTTATATGATTGAAAATGATATAGTATTTTGTTATAATTTTAGATGATAAAGAGGTATATATATGAATAAAATTAAAAGTTTTTTAGTAGTATTAGTTATAAGCTTAGTGATGGGTATTAGTAATGTTTATGCTGATGCTTATACATTAGATGGTAGTAAGGCTGTAATATCAGAAAATACAACTACGATTCCATTAAAGATAAGTGATGCAACTGGTCTTACAGGTAAAAGTGCAACATTTACAATTAATACATCTTTTATGGATGTTGATTTTAGTTTTAAAGAGGCTACAAATTATCAACTTAGCAAGGATGAATCTTCAGGCGGGACTTATTTTACAGGTTCAATGGTTGAGGGTAATATTATTGGATATTTAATTTTAACTAATAATAGCAGTAATGACCTTGTAGGTAAAACAATTGAATTAAAGGCTGATGGGGCAACAACTCCTAAAGTTTTAGTTGATAATGTTACAATTAAAGCTAAAGTGGTTACAACAACTACTTCTAGTTCTAATGATGCTACACTTCATAGTTTAACAACAAGTGTAGGTACAATTACACCTGAATATTCTGCGGATACAACTGATTATGTTATTTATAATATTAAAGATACAATTAATAAAGTTACTTTAAATTATACTTTAGATTCTGCAGCCACTGCTGAGTTATCAGCTGATGGTTCTGTTACTAATAATAAGACTATTACTTTAAATAAAGGTAAAAATATTGCTAAGTTAGTAATCACGGCAGGTAATAAAACAACTAAAACGATCAACTTTGTTATATATCGTGGAGAAACTGCTTATAACAGTTCTAAGTTAGCTACATTAACAACAAAGGATGCTACTACTTATGTTTTAGCTCCAACATTTTCTGCTGATGTTTTGGATTATACTTTAACAGTTCCTTATGCTGTTACAACTGTACAAAATATTTTAAGCTTTACTCAAGCTGATACAGAAGCTTCAATGGAAGTTAAGGGTATTGATAATTTAGTCGTTGGTGAAAATACAATGACAATTAAGATTACGAATCAAACAGGAAGCGAAACTACTACTTATACAATAAAAATAACTCGTCAAGCTAAAAATGCTAACGATATAGATGTTATTAAATATAAAGATGGTAAAGTTACATATGTTGATTCAACTGGTGCTACTCAAGAATTGAGTGAATCAGATTTTAAGACTAAATATCCTGATCAATGGAATTTAATTGAAGATGGAACATATAAATTTGATGATGATGGTAATATCATTAAAGAAAGTGATGATACAACTGAAACTAATAAAGAAAGCAATTTATGGTTAATAATACTTTTAATCGCGGTTGGTGTATTAGTTATTGTTGGTGCTGCTTTATATATATTTAAATTTAGAAAGAATAAAAATAAAAAAGATAAAGGCAACAAGAAAGATAAAAAGAATGATGAAGAAATAAATCATGATGAAGCTGAGCCTGAGGAAAATGTTGAAGATCTTAAGGAAGATGTTAATTCAGAAAATATTCAAACACCTGATGAAATTGATACTTATGATGAAGAAGCAAGACTTATAAGTGATGAAAATAAAAAGAGTATTCAAGAAGAACTTGAAGATGTTGAATTAGGTAATGATGATGAAGATAAAAACATTGATGATACAATGGATATTGATGAAGCATTAAGCGATTTAATGAATACTAAAGAATATCATTTTGATAAAAAGAATAAATAATATATTTATTAAGCAAATATAAAAATATTTGCTTTTTTTATTAATTTAGTTTGTATTATATGGTAGAATAATAATAATATGAAAAATAGGATAAGAAATATTTTAATGCTTTTATTTTTGATTATTATGATAACGCCAAGTATCACTTTTTCCTGTGAGTTAACATATGAAGAATATGCAAAACTAGGAA
>CALMHN010000152.1 GCA_937863745.1 uncultured bacterium
TGAAATTGCAAATTATATTTATTTGTCAAAATGGTCAGATGTACAACTTATATATGGTTATTAAAATTAATTAAGAGGAGGGAATGGCACATTCATCTCCACACTATAGAGGATGGAGTATCCTGTGCCTGAAATAGATGATTCTTATAAAAGCATCTTCAAAAATGGATATAGATATTGATTATATAACATTATCTAAAAATTAGGTATTAAATATAATAGTTGTACTATTAAAAGACTATTTTGGCGATAAATTTAATATTAATCAACAATTTATACCAAATACATATAACAGATCTATTACAAGTATATTGAGAACAAACTATATGGATTATCCAATCCCATAGGCAATATATAATATAAAAGAACAAGTATTAGCAGCAAATCAATATAATACGTATACAAGAGAATTTTCACCTTTAGATCTTGTAGTTAATGATTTGAAAACATATGCGGAAGATTCTAATGAATATACTAAAATTCTAAATGATAAACAATTATATGAAAATTTTAGAATTCCATATATTGTATAGTCGGGATTAGAAGTATCTGGTATATTGGAATTGCAAATTATTACTGAGACATATTAGGAATGGAATTTGTTTAAAAACAAATTTCTTAAATATTTTAGAAATAATAATAAGATTAAATTTAAGAGAGATATAGATATAAAAGAGATTATACAAAAAACCACATTTAAAAATGATGATGAACGACAAAAAATAGTAGATATGGTATTACAATTTCCATATCCACTATATATAAGAATACCGATTTGGTTATAGTTAAATAGTTATGATGAACCAGATAAGAATATGTTAGATACAAATAAACCGCAATTAGTAGCAACACAAATGAATTTTGAATGGGATTAGTATCCCATTTCGCATTTAGAGATAATGGAAGGAATACTAAATTTAGATATTAGAATTGATATTGAAAGTTGAGATATTTGTAAATTGTGACTTTTTTTTATGGTTAAAAATTTAAAGTAATTGAAATTATATTTGGAGGGAATAAATATGGCAATAAAATTTTATGCTCCTGGTATAAAGATACGAGAAATTGATATGTCAATTGTACCATCTATTACATCGTAGAATGTCACTTAGTTATTTTTTATTAATTCTCATTGGGGAGATAATAAGCCAGTATTGATTGAAGGTGGGCAGCAAGAATTTATTGAAAAATTCGGATTTCCTGAAATACCAGAAACTGATTATGTAAAATGGTTATCTTGGGATGCATAGTTTAAATATTCAGTATATGGTAAATGTTTAGTTGTTAGACAAAATTAGAATGGGGATAAAGCACAGTTTTTATTAGATAGTACACCAATATTTTCTGCTAAATATTAGGGAGAATATGGAAATTATTTAAAAATTAGAATTAACAATGTATTAGGATAGGATAGTGTCGCAAGTGAAATTCAAGTATTAGAAGATAATAACGGGTCTGAATATTTATTAGAATCAAATAATATTAGCATTTCGTTTAAGACCAAACAATTTTCAAACACACAAACTTCTAGTATTTCAAATGATGTTTTAACTATAGATTTACATGCCACAGATATTATGCCTAAATCCATTGTGTTGAATATAACACAAGATGGAAATTCTATATTTTTAGTTGACGATGGTTTAGGAAAATTGTATTTGAATGATACTGTATATTTTACTGTTAATTATGACACTGGTATTTTAACGTTAACTTATGATTATACAACCGGGGATATTGAAGTTGGAGATATGGTATTTACTAGCCATTCGGAATTAAAAACTGCAATTGTAGGATCATCATGTGTTGGGATATTATCTAATACATTTTTAGAAGCCAAAGAGCTTATAAATAATAGTTAGTATATTCAAACAAATAATAGTATTGATACAGAATGGAAAAACTTATTTTTAGTATCTGATGTTGTATATTTAGATTCAAATGGATTAGGTACAGATGGATAGGTTGAAACACCAGTATAGGAATATGTTGATGATTTGTCTAATATTTATAAATATGAATTTTCATTATTACCAACGGTAGGGAAATTATCCGCAAATGATGTAAATATATTATAGAGCTTATAGAAAAAGAGAAAAGATTTTGTAATTTTGACTGAAATTATTAATACTGATAATCCAAATAAACCACCAGTATCGTATGAAACTATATAGAAAAAGATTAATGATTATATATCAATATATCCTTCTGATATATTAGGAAGCTATGTGGCAGTATATCATCCATGGGTATATATGACAACATCTAACGGATTGAAAGTTGAATATCCACCGTCGTTTTTATAGTTATTAAATGTATATCAAAGATTATTGACAAATACTCCATGGCAAGCATAGGCTGGAACATAGCGTGGTGGAGTGTCAGGAGATGTTACATATATTTTGCCAGATCATCTACAAGATAGATTATATAATGCGAGAGTTAATCCAATTGTGAAATTTTAGGGGCAAGGTAATTATGTATGGGGACAGAAAACATTATATGCATAGAATAGTTAGTTAAATAGATTAAATGTTAGACTAACAGCAATTTATGCTGAAATTACAATTCAAAATAAATTAATGGCATATTTATTTGAGCCATTAAACGATACTACAATTCAAGCTATTAATAGAACAATAGATAATGTATTATCAGATTTACAAGAACGTGGTGGATTGTATTAGTATGAATATGTAGTGGATGCTAGACCAGAATTGATTGATAATAACCAGGTTATATAGACTATTACATTATATCCTACAAAAACTTTAGAATATATAGATATAAGTTTTGTTGTCAAAAATTATGCTTAGACATTATAATCTAGGTAAGGAGTGATAATATATGGCATTAGGATAGCCAAAAGTCAAATGGATAGAAATTGATGACAGTTTATCTCCAGTACCAACTGGAGATGAATTACAAAAAGATATATGTGTATTTATTGATTCAGAATGGGGACCTATAGGAACATCTGTCAGAGTAAGAAATACTCAAGAATTTAATCAATATTTTGGTAACATTGAATGGAATCCAGATTTTGCACCTTCTTCAAATATAAAATATTTACAATGGTATTTGGCTAGAGAATTATCTGGTCAAAATCCATTAGTTGTAAATAGATTATATGTACCATCAACAGATTTAACTCCATATGTATAGCATGTTGATTATAATAAATTGCAAATTAAATAGAAATACCCAGGCAAATTTGGAAACCAGCTTGGAATAGAAATAAATTATGATATCAATAGAGATGTTATAATACTAAAAACATTATTTTTAGTTGAATATGATAAAAATATAATTCCTAAAATTGGCGACACTGTTATTCAATTGGAAACATTTGAAAGCCTTTCATTAATAGATCTTGCAAAGGAAATTAATGATTAGGGATAGACAACTGAATTATAGAAACGAAAAATTCAATTTCAGTCGTTAGTTGATATGGTTAATGAGTCATCCAATTATGTAGTATTATCGTTCCCAGATGGAACTTAGGGATTAGATAATTTTGTAAATAGCATGTTATTGGCTAATATTATAGATAAATTAGATACTAATGGAGATATATTATATAAGAATCAAATACAATTTTTTATGGCAGACAGCGATGGTACAGCGAGAGTTAGAGTAATGGATAAAGGGACATATAAGTTTATAAAACCATCTGATTTAGTATCTCCACCTGTATTAAATACATCTATTATATAGCAATCAATGACTGTTAATATAATTTCTTCTATATCAAAATATATAACTAATAATGATTTGACTAATCCTAAAAAATGGAATATAGGATATGTATAGACATTAGGAGTATATAAACATCCATCAGTATAGGCAAATAATATCAAAATATCTGATATTACTAATTCATTATTAACACAACTGGTGTTACCACAAAGATTATCATTATTAGTATAGGATGCAGATGATATTATAATAAACACATAGTCTGAACTAGATCTAAAACTGAAAAGTAATTAGTTTGATATTTTAAATATTCCACGTGATATTAAAGGATCATATGTGTAGGTGTTTTATCCATGGTAGACAAATAAAGATTTTACAAATAAAACAATTGATATTCCTCCATCATATGAATAGGTTAAAAAATTAGTATAGTATGAACCACAAGTTGCAATATAGGGATTATAGAGAGGGAATATTACAAGTATTCCTAAGGTGAATACAAATATGGAGATGCATGAATTATTATCTCCAATTAATATTAATATGATTTTATCTATGCCCAATAAATTTTTATATCCAATTATGGATGAAAAAACATTTTATTTAAAAAATAGTTAGTTGAGTAGAATTAGTGCTAGACGGGTATAGATATATATAGAAGAAAATATTAGTAATATGTTAAAAGAATATTTATTTGAACCAATTAATGACCCAACTAAGTTATAGATGCAAAATAGTATAAGCTCATTTTTAGATAGATGTATAGAAGAATAGAAAATATATGACTATGCTGTAGAAATAGATGATAGACCAGAATTAGTTGATAATAATATGTTAGGTGTAATTGTTAAATTTAAACCAATGAAGAATTTGGAATTTATACAATTGAATTTCAAAATTAGTTCAGTATCGAACTTACAATAGTGATAAGGAGGAATATATATGGCATTTTTAATTCCCAATTATGATTTTTTGAGAAATATAGAACCGCATCGCAGAAATGCAGCAATTGTGCTCTATGATATGCCGAGAACATTAAACACTGTATTCTCGGATGTAATTAATGTAATTACAAGACAAACAGAAGCAACAGGGGGGAATAGACAACCATAGGAATCTAAATAGATAGATCTCATTACTTAGGCGTTCTCTGGGTTGAAGAATCTATAGATATCTAATTTTTTATCAATTTCAACAATGTAGATTGGCGATGTTAATAATACTATTACTGCACAAACTGACGAATTTTATAATGGATTAGTTGTAAGAACATAGGGTAAAATTGTATATCCAGAAACTGTAGATGTGACATTTAAAGAATATATGTATAAACCTATTACTAGAATAATGAATTCATGGTCAAGTTTATAGTCGGATAAAGCCACAGGTAGAGTTGGACATCAAAAAGATTATAAAGGTAGAATAATAAAAGTTGAATTTGATCCAGATATTAATATTAACGCATAGGATTTATTTTCATCTAATTCAGAAGATTCTGCTTGGAGTACAACACAAAGATTTTTAGCTAGTTAGACAAGAGTTGTAGTATATGAAGGAGCATGGCCATCTTCAGTTGCAGAAACTGGGTCAGAAGTTGATAGCGATGCTATTGATGATTTGTCAGTTACATTTACTATTGATGCGGTATTGGAAGATTTTACATATGCTAGAACTTAGTTAAGAGAATTAATATCGGAATTATTTGGTAATTTATAATAAATATTATAATATAATGGGGGTATATTTTTATGGCGTATAAAAAATTAGATTTATATTCAACGTATTTGGAATATTTTGATATTGAGTCTGTAGAAGCAATGCCAATTTTTTTAAAAACAAAAAAGGAAGCATATGAGTATTATAGTAATTATGTTGATGATTTTGTTGATGATGAATATGTGGAAATTTGCAAAGAAAATATTGACTATCTTGTAACATGGAAAGGGCAAGATTATTATGATATATATTGGGATCAATATGATACCAAATTACCATATTTGCCAAAATTATTAACAATAGAAGATGTTATTCTTAATACTCGACCATATTATTTGGATACTTATGTTTTTATAGATCCAGATCGGGCTATAGAAGAAGAGAAACAACATTTGGGATATAAGTACATATATCCTGTATTTGGGTACGATTCGAAGTTAAAATGTGTTGTATATTCTAATGAAAAACTTGGAGACTTATTTGAATATGATTTTGCAAACGATTGGTCATATTGGTATTATTATTTTGAATTAAGTGATTCATATGCTCCATTGGAAGATATTTGGGGTTATTTTTTATATACCAATGACCCAAAATTTGAAGACACTTACGATATTGCATATCTTGATTAATGATTAAATGTGTATCATATATTTGCAACTTTAGTTATTGCAAGCATATTTTTTCTCTATATGATACAATATATTTAGAGTTATAATTGGAGTTAATATTTAACTACTTAAAAAAGGAGGGAATGGCACATTCATCTCCACACTATAGAGGATGGAGTATCCTGTGCCTGAAAATATGATATGTAAATTTACAGTGATTTTTGAATCAGGAAAAGTAACAAAATTAACCACAAAAATAAACAAGTCTAAAGAAGAATTATGGGAAATTATCAAATTAGCAATTAAAGAAAGTAAACCCATTGAGTTATTAAACGAGACTGATAATGGATTTACTGTGATAAATTCAAAATTAATTGCTGCTATTACTGTAGAATTTGAAGATTTGGAATAAGATATCAACTCCCACTTTTTTAAGTGGGAGTATTTTTTAATTAGAAAGGGGGAATGGCACATTCATCTCCACCATATAGCGGATGGAGTATCCTGTGCCTGAAATAGATGATTAGTATAGGAGAATTATTTGGTATTTTTTCTGAACTGTCAGATACAAATAAAAAAATATTATATAATTTTTTAATTAATGAATTCTCAAAGATAAAATCAGAAGAATATATTGAATTTGTTAGTTTATTACAAGATCTAAAGGAAGAATTATTATATAGTGATAATGTTGATAAAGAAACCAAAAAATTATATTTTACAATAAACGACTTAGCTATTATGTCAGGATTATCATTAATTGATGTGCAAACAATA
>CALMHN010000153.1 GCA_937863745.1 uncultured bacterium
TCCGAGTATTTTGTTATGCAAAATATATTACCATGTTCCGCCATCAATTACATTGGTATATGTATACCCCGACTATGTTGAATTTACTATTACTAATTTATTCTAATGATTTGAATAATCTTCAATATCTTCTATATCTTTAATAGAAGAATTTGTTTTATCTAATTGAGACCATGTGGTAATCATAGGAGAATATACTATTTTATCTAAATTCGCATTATATACTAATGCATATCCGTCAGCAATATTTGATTCATCTATTTGTTTTGTTCCTAATTCTTGAGTTTTCCAAATAATGTTACCTGTATTATCCACATATAATACTTTATTTTTTACATTTGTATGTAAAGGTATCTAATCTAATACCTATTTGTTAGAGTGGATATGTCTTTTAGTTACTGCGTCATCAATATCTGTGAGACTAGAGTTGTGTGTATGAGATCTAGTAACCTAAGTATCAATTTGCTATGGTGTAGAATTTGGTTTACCAGTAATATTATTCCATGATAATTCTACTGAATATGTTGATGTAACCCGTACCCATGAAGATTGATTTACACTCCATATATATTCTATTGATTCATGATTACCAGTATCGTCATACTAATCTATTACAAAAACTCGCAATCCATCAAATTTGTTTTGTATAGCATCACGATCTGCAATTGTTTGAACTACTGTTACAGACCTAACTGATGGTGGAATTTGAGTTACTGGTACATATCCGTTGCCATCTAATGATGCATAACCATTAGCAACTCCGCGATTCTATATATTTTCTGGAATATAATTTAACTTATCCTGTTTCTCATTCCACATTTGAATTTGATAATCAGTTACAAATCTCAATTCTGGCGTTGTCTCAATTATAGATGCAGGATGAGTTGCTGGATGTACATATTTATTAGCACCATACTCTATTGAGTCCAATTTATTTTTCATAGAAGTATAATTTGTTTCTAAATCATCTAATATGCCAAATACAGTATCGCTATGAGTATGAGAATTTGCTATTGACATTTGAATATCATTAACAGAAAATCCTGATAATTCAGGTATCATGTTTAATGATAAATCTTTGAATATAATTCTATTATTAGGCTCATCAACAACCAATACTTTATTATTATTGGCAACGAATGTATTAGGTGTATCTATAAGATCTTTAAATGATATTGATATCTAAGTATTAATATTTTTAGGAGTATATTTGTTCTGATTTGTATCCCACATCAACTAATAATTATTAGATGGTGTACCAATATTTATATAATCTAATTTCTGTTTATCCTATTTTGACATATACCCATCTTGAATTGTGCTTGATGGTAATATTGATAATTCACCAGTTTCTATATTATATTGTAGTGGCGATATCTAACTTATCTATTCCCGCTATCTATCTATAGTAAAATATTGATTATTTCCTTCAGTAATATCGTCTGTAGTATACCCGCTAATTATTTTTTGATATTGATTATATGATAAATGATAGAATTCACTAGTTGTAGAATTTCCGCCTTGTAATCCTGATAATTCATTATGTGATGTAATTGATACAAGAATTGTGCTCCATTCATTTCCAGTATATACATATGCACTATGTTTATTTACTACAAATCTCTATTCCGATATTTGAGGCTATGTAAATTGCCATTGAGTGCCATCATATATCTATATGTAATTCTAATACCCAGCAAATTCCCCTATTGGATTAGATCCAATTATATAACTATCATTTAGATTGGGAGATAATGGAGGCTCATTAATAATATCAATAACTTCATTTTTCCATATTATTCCATAATTCAAATTCCCAAATGTTGTCTATATCTTATATGAACTCCATAATATATCCTATGACTATGGCTATGTGTCATTTAATGTCTATCCTTTTAAGAATTCAGCATTTAAATTAGATTGTAATTCTCCATTTTTATCCTATTTACTATTCCAATAATCTTTTTCTGATTGTGTTACAAATTGATAATTTGACGTTATAATAATATCCGATGTATTGTGTTTATGCGCAAAATCTGATATTTGAGATTTGGTAATTTCCAACTATGATTGATTCACTTTTAAAATATTGTTTTCAGATATAATTGTATTGTCATCAATCATATCCAATATTTCTTGTTTAACGTCAGAAGTTATATCATTCCATTTGTTATTTTTATATATTTTCAATTTATATTGGTTGGGATTTGATATATCAATCCATAAATCATTATCAACTATAACATAACCCAACGTTGGGTCATCTGCGGATTTATAAATATTTTTCTGAAAATATGACTATGGCTTAGAATCTAAAGTATTTGCGTTATCTGATAATTTAGATCTATCGACAATGCCATCATTATCACTATCTAATTCCGATTTCAAAAATATTGCTTTATTAACAAATTTACCAGATACTGTATCCCATACCAACTAATGATTCTTAGATATATTAGTAATATTAATATCTATAATATCAGATATTGATGGTTGCCAATTGATTGGTTTATATAATGTATCCTAAGTTTGTTTGGATATAGCTCCTGCCTCTATAGATGACAACTTTGTCTATAACTATGACGTAAATGGTATTTCTATTGCATCTAAAATATTTTTATTTGAATGTGTATGAGATCTAGTAACCTAAGTATCAATTTGCTATGGTGTAGAATTAGGTCTATTTGTTATATTATTCCAATCTACAACAACATTAATTGTGGATATAATTTCTACCCATTCAGTTCCTGTATATATATATTCTTTATTAGTATCTAATGTGAATGCACGCATACCTTCATATGGAGAATCAATCTGCTACAATTCACTATATGTTGATACAACTTTTGTACTTAATAATGATGCGGGAATAAGAGATGTTGGTATTTTAGCTGTATTGTCTAATTGTGGAACTCCATTTGGTTGATTAAAATCATTTGATGTAAGAATAGTATTAGGATCAATTCCATAATATATTAGCAAATCATCTTGTTTATTTTCTAATCCTGTAATATTTATATCAACTAATTCCCACTATGGAACACCATCTGTTCGGATTCTCAAATATTTTCCTGCATTAATAAGTTCTCCGCTACCAGGAATTGTTTCAGCATAAATATTAGGTGGTGCATCATTTAAATCACTTAACCCAATACTAATATTTGCCCATTCAATACCAGTACCCTATGAATTTACACGCAAATATTTATTTTGGTTTTGTAGATATGATGGAACATCAGCGATATGTTGTAATTTACTACCGCTTAATTTATTATATTCATTTAAAACCAAATCAGACCATACATGAGTATGTGAGATTGGCTAATATAACGTATCATGTCTATGATTAATTACCTAATATAACTAATCTGCCTCATCTATTGTTAAATATTCATCTGGAATTTCTCCAATACCACCAAGAGATAATTCTTCCCAAACATCGTTTTTTAATATATATATCTTATCTTCTGATACTACATAACATAACATTCCATTTTCTCGTCTATCTTCAGGAATATTATCTCTATCGTCAAGTGTATACTATATATGATATCCACCTTTAATTTCATTAGCTATAGCAGATGGAAATGTATCCTCTTCTGATTGTGGCCTTATTGGCTATATAACTAATGTTCCTACATTATTTGCCATTAACAATCACACTCCTAATTAAAATACCTCAATATTAATTCCAGTACCATTTTGAATGGTATTTGTTCTATATACATAATATGGGACAGTGGAATTATCTGGCATACGCATATCAACTACAAATTGTGTCCATGCTGTATTTAATAATCCATTAACTTTAAAACTCTAGTTGCCCCATGATTGAGGATATGCTATATAAATATATTCTCCATTCCCATCAATAATAAATGTTTTAGACTTATTCGATGCAAAATTCCTATTTTGTAATGATAATACTAATTGTTCATCTGGTATATCTAACTATGATATTCCATAATAGAATATATGTGAAAAATTTCTTATTTGAATATTCATCCCTCCCGTTTGTAAATTCCTTGTCTTATATTTTAAGAATATGGATGTATATCCTTGAGAATTTGTGAAATTCATTGTTTCAAACTAAAATGTATTATTATCTGGAATATTATTAATTGTAAAACTTGATTGCCCCCATGTATTAGGATATACATAATAAACATATTGATTATTTGGAGTAACGGATATTGTTTTTACTTGGTTATCTGCTAATTCTGAATTGAAATTAGTTAAAATATAAGTATTATCAATAGTATCAAGATCTGATACTCCCCAATACCGTTTATGTTTAAAATATAATGTCATTGTACGTGTTTTAGTTGTAGTACCATCATAAATTTTTAATTGTATATTTGTATTTGTTGTCTAATTTAATCCTGTTAATATATAACTTCGCAATGTATTGTCAATTTGTATATTATTGATATATTGTTCTAAAACCTATTTATTCAATTGCCAGCTACATTCTACAGTATCAACAACTGCACCTATCTCAACTACATTAGGTGTAATAGTAAATGTTATTATCTCTGGCTCATAATATAACAATATATCTAAAACATCTTTTAAAGTATGTACATTCGGATATGCAGGATTCGTATATTGAATATTTTCTGCATTTACTATAAGATCTTCAAATATAATCTATGTTTCATCCGATGATACTTTTAAGATTTTATTCTACTATCCTTCATATGTATCAGGAGTATCTATTAAATCCTAGAATGATTGTGAAATTGTGATATCTTTAAATTCAATTCCATCTTCTGTATCATTTACAACTACAACCTTTCCACGATTCCCTTCATATGTTTCAGGTGTATCAGTTAATTCTATAAAGGAAACTACTTGTGATATTTCTTTAAACTCTATCTATGTTCCGGTATCATTTACCTATAAAAACTTATTTTCATTATTAGTATATGTTTCTGGTACATCTAGTAAGTTTATAAATTTAAATTCAATTGGAATTAATCTATCAGTTTCTTCATCTATCTATAAAATCTGTTTATCTAATCCTGTGAAATCATTTGGCACATCAGTTAATTCTTTGAATGCAATATTATCAAATATTATGCCATCCTCTGTGTCATTGACTCTTAATAACTTATACTATGAATCAGTATAATTATCGGGAGTATCTAATAATGTATTAAATGTATATGATATTGGAATTAATCTATCATTCTATTCGTCTATCTATAAAATCTGTCTATCTAATCCTGTAAAATCATTTGGAACATCTATTAATTCCTTAAACGCAATATTGTCAAATATTATGCCAGTTTCTGTGTCATTGACTCTTAATAGTTTTTTCTATGCCTCAGTATAATCATCTGGTGTGTCTAATAATGTGTTGAATGTATATGATATTGGAATTAGTCTATTATTCTATTCATCGATTTGTAAAATCTGCTTATCTAATCCTATAAAATCATTTGGGACATCAGTCAATTCTTTAAATGTAATATTGCCAAATATAATGCCATCTTCTGTATCATTGACTTTTAGTATTGTATTCTATTTGCCAGTATACTCATCAGGAGTGTCCAATAATGTGTTGAATGTATATGATATTGGAATTAGTTTATTATTCTATTCATCTATCTGTAAAATCTGTTTATCTAATCCTGTAAAGTCAGTTGGCATTCCTATTATATTTTGAATCTATATATCGTCAAATACAATGCCATCCTCTGTGTCATTGACTCTTAATATCTTTTTCTATGAATCAGTATAATCATTGGGGGTATCAACTAATTCCTTAAATGTAATATTATCAAATACAATGCCATCCTCTGTGTCATTGACTCTCAGTATCTTTTTCTATGAATCAGTATAATCATTAGGAGTATCCGTTAATTCCTTAAATGTAATATTATCAAATACAATACCAGTCTCTGTGTCATTGACTCTTAATAGTTTCTTCTATGCCTCGGTATAATCAT
>CALMHN010000154.1 GCA_937863745.1 uncultured bacterium
CAACCGAGCTTGTTTTTCTACAAGCCCCCACCTCTATAGGTGGTGGGTAGTTGACAAAAAGGTGTTCCGGTAATATATTCATAATCATTAATAGAAATGATATTATGAGTTACCATATCTTTTAGTAAATCAAGAGTTACTAACTTTAAAGTATATAACTTTTTCAATTGATTTATATATTCAGTATTTGCTGACATATATGTATGCCCTCCTAAAAATTATTGATTTTCTAATAATTGAATTTTTATTTCTAATTCTAATATTTTATTGACTAGAAATTGTAAAACATCAATTAACTCGTGATTATCAATTAATTTATTAATAATTTCTTTTTGTTCATGCCAAGCAGATTCTTTTAATTCAATTTCTTTTCCTAATTCTATTAATGATTTGAAATTATCTTCTATATATTGATTAATATTTTTGCGTTTTGGTAATTCAAATCTATATTCATCATATGTATATACTGTTTGATTACCATTAACCTCAGATTTTATATTTGTTCTTAATATTACATATACTCGTTTATCATCAATAGATCTCACTACATATTTTTGTGGTAATATTAACGCAGATTTTTTCATAAACGTCGTGGCTGTAGAAACACGTGACTTTAGTCATGTAAGGAAACAGCCACATCTACCCTCCTTTCAAATAATAATGTTTTGAGTTTACTAATCAATATCAGTTTCATATAACTGACATTTCTATGAATTATAGTATCATCTAACTTTCTTAAATCAAAATATCCACTTAAACGTCTACCAAATATAAAACATTCTTGCCCATTGAATCTTACCGTTAGAGCTTTTGCAAGTCTGTCACTTTAGTGATGGGGTGTTGACTGGATATATGCAATTCTCAATAATATTCTATTGATACTCTATTATTAGTACTTGCATTTAAATTTACATTCATAGGCATCCTATTATCATATGGAAATGCAGTGTAATAATATATTGTACCTGCTATAACATTTGTATCTGTATATGTAGTACCACTACCTTGATATACAAACTCTCCCATACTTAAATTAGTCGGAAATGCAGAGTCTGATTTTCTAATAATAACTCCCTAATAATCATAATCATCTGGTGGTATCCAAGTTAGTTTAATCCCATCAGTAACTCGTTCCTATGTAAATGATTTAAGGTCATTGGGAGGTGTATAATCAATGACATTATAGTTTATCTTATAACTACCATCTGTATATATAATAACTCTTAATATATTATTCTATGGAAAACTGTAATCATAATCGCTATCATTCTATAACTTCCATGTACCAGCAATATCAACTTGCATGGATAATATATCTAATTCTAATATATCATTTGGGTCATTTTCTGATAAATAAAACTAGAATCTCAATACATTGTCCCAAGTTAGAAATTCATTCCATATATTAGGATTAGATTCATGAATAGTATTTAATGTGTTTGCATCAAATCCATAATTATATATTGTTTTATCATTATTAATATCTACTGGTATTATTTGATTATTGTAATATCCATACCATGTAGTACCTTTATCATTAGATAATAATATTCGTAACTAACTATCTAATGTATATGATATATTAATTGAAGTAATAGATGGAGAAACTGATATATCATCTGTTATTAACGAGATCTATATGTCAAATATAGTATCAGTATTTTTTACTTGATAATCGGTAAATAGCGATTGTATTTCGGAAATAGTATTGCCAATAGTATTGATATCATCTAATGATGTGATTATAAACTCAGTACCATTATAATATTGCCATGTTTGTTTGTTATCAAATGATACCAATATTCTAATATCAGTATTTTCTGGCATGGAATGATTAATAGTTAACGTATTAATTTTAACCACATTAAATAAATTAAGTATAGAATTGGTTTGTGCAATACCAGTATCAGTATTGTTTAATTTTATTACTCCAGTATCTATAATTAAATTGTTGTCAATTGTGAAATTTGTATTATTCTATACTAATGATTTGGATTTAGATGTAGACTATAAATTTTGGGTATAATTGAGAGTTATTTTGTCTATATTCTTGAAATTGAATGTGGATATATCATTATTCATAATAATAGTTTGGTTATATGGTATAGCATTGATATTAAATTGTGGTGGATTGGTTATAGAATAATCTCCTTGAGAGTACGAATAATATAATATATCAAAATTGTTTGGTAATTGTGTTATGTCAATATTTGATAAATTAATAATACCATATGTATCAAAATTATCAAATGTCAATTCTTGTGTCGGTAATGTGTCAAATGTAACTCCATTCCAGTATTTAAATTGGTTGTCTATTTGGAATAAATATTTGTATAATAAATTGGATGGTATGAATGGAGGATATAATATACTGTCAATATATGACACTGGTGGCTATCCAACATCTATTTCAAGAATGGATGTGGCATTATACGGTACTCCATATATTTTACCATTTGGCTATAATACACCGTATATATATTTCCATTCACCACTTCCTACAC
>CALMHN010000155.1 GCA_937863745.1 uncultured bacterium
TATATGGAATATTCTTTATCATTTTTATAGGTGTTATAGCCTATGCTAATGGATCAAATTCATCTAAGAGTGCCAGTGATACAACAACTACAACAACTAATGCTTCTGCTATTAAATATCAAGATATTATTGATAAATTTTCAACTAATAGTAGTTATAATGCATCTATTATAATTAATGATAATAAATATGAGGTCGATGGAATATTTGGTAATAATATTTTATCTGGGACATTTGAAAGTGCTAGTAATATTACAAAATTCAAAATAAGAGATAATATAATTTATCAAGTAACATTAGATGGTGAAAATGAAACGGATACCTTATTAGATCCCATTTATGTTAATTTCTTAGTTCCATCATATTTAGGTAATATTTTAAAAACAGCAAACTCTATAAATACTATTAATGATAATAAAATCGTTTACACTTATTACAATATTAATGAAAATAATGTTAATTATACTATTAATGTTACTGTAATAAGTGATGCCTTGACAGAAATAAGCATTGTAAGTGGTTCAAATAGTTATACATATGCCATTATTTAAGCAAAAATACGGCTATTTCTATTTACACCAAGTATCATATTTGTTATACTATATTTGACATTTGAAGTAGGCAGAAGCCTACTTTATTTATTGTTAGGAGGCATTATGCAAAGTAAATTAGATAGTATTAAGAGTTATATAACAGATCCACTAAAAGAAAAAGACATCATTGTATCATCTGTTGAATGGATAACTGAAGGAAAGAACAATAATACATTAAAGGTTGTTCTTGATAAAGTTAATGGTATTGATTTAGATGCTATTGTCGAAGCTACTAACATTATTAATCCAATCTTGGATGAACATGATTTAATTGCTGAACAATATACACTAGAAGTTTCTAGCAAAGAAAGAGGAGAGTAAGATGGACGGAAAAGAGTTTATTAAAGCATTAAAAAACATTATAGATGAAAAACACATTGACGAAAGTGTAGTTTGGGATGCTATGGAACAAGGCTTAATTAGTGCCTATAAAAAGAACTATGGTTCTAAGACTAATGTAAAAGTTAAAATGAATAAGGAAACTGGAGAATTCAAGATATTTAGATATTTCGTTGTTGTAGATGAATATATTGAAGGCGATGAAGTTACTGATGAAGAAGGTAACGTTACTTATACTGAACCTGAAATTAATGAAGATGCCCAATTACTTGTTGAAGAAGCTAGAGCAAAATGGCCTGATGCTAAAGTTGGCGATGAATTCGAAGAAGAAGTTACTCCAGATGACTTTGGCCGTGTTTCTGCTTCTATTTGTAAACAAGTTGTTACGCAAAAGATTAGAGAAGCTGAAAAAGAATCTCTAGTAAATGATTTTGCTGATAAACAAGATGAAAACCTATTAGGATCACTTGCTATGGAAGATGAAAGAAATTACTATGTAGATTTAGGTAGAACACGTGGATTACTTCCAAAGGCTGAAATTATACCTGGTGAAGAATTACGTATGGGTTCTCAAGTTAGAGTTTATATTACAAAAGTTGAAAACTCTACTAAAGGTCCACTTATACTTTGCAGTCGTAAGCATTATGGTTTTGTTAAAAGATTATTTGAAAACGAAATACCAGAATTCCAAGATGGAACTCTTGAATTACATGGAGTAGCTCGTGAAGCTGGTATTAGAAGTAAAGTAGCAGTTTCTTCAACTAATGATAGAATTGATCCAATTGGTACTTGTATTGGTGAACATGGTTCTCGTATAGGTAACATTCTTAAAGAATTAAATGGAGAAAAGGTTGATTTAGTTTTATATTCAGAAGATCCTGCTGAATTCATTAAGAATGCATTATCTCCTGCTAAAAACGTAATTGTTAATATTACAGGTGATGATATTAATCATGAAGCATTAGCTATTGTTCCAGATGATGAATTAAGTTTAGCTATAGGTAAAAAAGGTATTAATATTAAGTTAGCTAGTAGATTAACTAGATATAAAATTACTATTAAATCAATGACACAAGTACAAGAAGAAGGTAATAAATAATGAAAAAAGTACCTATGCGTACATGTGTTGTTACTAAAGAAAAATTACCTAAAAAAGATTTAATTCGCATTGTTAAAACCGAAGATGGTTACATTGTAGATGAAACTGGAAAAGTAAATGGACATGGTTGTTACATAAAAAGAGATGTTGAAGTAATAACTAAAGCCAAAGAAAAACATGCTTTAGATCATGTTTTCGAAGATAAAATTAAAGATGAGTTATATGACGAAATAATTAATAAAATTAATTAAATATATAAGAAAGAGGTGGAAATATGACTGTTCAAGAATATGCTGAAGAGATGAATTTCACCGTTCAAGATGTTTTGAATGAGTGTAAAAAGTTAGGAATTAAGGTAAGTTCTAAAGATGAATTATTAAATGATGATGATATAGTTATGTTAGACAATACTATGAATCTAATTTCGGCAAATGAAGAATTAAGCATTGAAGAAAATGATGCTATAGATGATGTTGTTGAAAATATCATGATGGGTGATGAACTTAAGACAATTGCTAATAATCCTACAACTTCAAAAGAAAAGGTAAGAAGAAGAACTCAAATAGAAGCTCCTAATAATAAAGATTTCCTTAATAAGAAAAAGGAAATGTATAAGAATAAGGAAAAGTTAACATCTAATGATGATAATAATACAGGAGATGTTATTCTTTACAAAGAAGGAATGAGTTTAGGCGATTTAGCTAAAGAGTTAAATATCACTGGAGCTGAAGCTGTTAAGAAAGTAATGGATTTGGGTTTACTTATAAGTGTTACTCAAGCTGTTGACTATGATACAGCTGAACTTGTTGTATCAGAATACAATAAAGAGTTAAAGAAAGAAGAAACTCAAGATATTTCTAATTTTGAAAATTATGAAATAGTGGATGATGAAAGTAATTTGGTTGCTCGTCCTCCAGTAATTACTATCATGGGACACGTTGATCATGGTAAAACAACTTTACTAGATTATATTAGACATTCTCATGTAGCCGAAGGAGAAGCTGGTGGTATTACTCAATCTATTGGTGCTTATCAAATTAATTATAATGGAAATAAGTTAACATTTATTGATACTCCAGGACATGAAGCATTTACAGCTATGCGTGCTCGTGGAGCTCAAATAACAGATATCGTTATTATTATTGTATCTGCAGAAGATGGTGTAATGCCTCAAACTAAAGAAGCTATTGATCATGCTAAATCAGCTGGTGTTCCAATCGTTGTAGCAATTAATAAAATTGATAGACCAAATGCTAAACCAGAAAGAGTCATGGAAGAAATGGCTAACGAAGGTTTAACTCCAGAAGAATGGGGTGGAGATATTCCTTATTTAAAGATATCTGCCTTAACTGGTGAAGGTGTAAACAATTTATTAGATACAATTCTTGCAATTGCTGAAGTACATAATCTAGAAGCTAATCCTAATAGATATGCTGTTGGTACTGTAATTGAATCACGTATTGATAAACAAATGGGTGGTGTTGCTTCTATCTTAATCCAAAATGGTACATTAAGATTAGGTGATCCAATTGTTGTTGGTTTAATACATGGTAGAGTTAGAACTATGAAAGATGATCTTGGAAAAGAGATTGTTGAAGCGGGTCCTTCTACTCCAGTTGAAATTACAGGTTTATCAGGAAATCCTGATGCCGGTGATAAATTCATGGCTTTTGAATCAGAAAAACAAGCTCGTGATATTGCTGAAAAACGTGCTAAAGATGCTAAGAGTAAAGTTGTAATTAATAAACCAATGAGTTTAGATGAGTTATTTGCCTCTATTCAAAATGGCGTTAAAGAAATAAATGTAGTCTTAAAATGCGATGTCAGAGGTTCTGAAGAAGCTGTTAAGAATTCTCTACAAAAGATTGATGTTGAAGGTGTTAAATGTAAGGTTATAAGATCAGGAATTGGTACTGTAACTGAATCTGATATATCTTTAGCTCAAGCTTCAAATGCCATTATAATCGGTTTCAATGTTGTTCCAAATAATGCTATAAAAGAATATGCAAAACAATCTAATGTTGAATTAAGATTATATACAATTATTTATAAAGTAGTTGAGGAAATGGAAGCCGCTATGAAGGGTATGTTAGACCCTGAATATGAAGAAGTAGTTACAGGAAATGCAACAGTTAGACAATTATTTAAGTTCTCTAAAGTTGGTACTATAGCTGGTTCTTATGTTACTGATGGAGTTATAAAGAGTTCATCTAACATGCGTGTTATAAGAGATGGTGTTATCATCTATGATGGTAAGATTGGTTCTCTACAAAGAGGAAAAGAACAAGTTAAAGAAGCTAAAAATGGTTTTGAATGTGGTATAACAATTGATGGTTATAACGATATTAAAGAGGGAGATATACTTCAAGCTTATGAAAACGTTGAAGTAAAAAGAAAATAATGAATAAAGTTAAACAAGGAAGAATATCTTCAGAAATATCTCAAGAGTTATCAAGTATAATGATACTTGAAGCTCGAGATGAAACTTTAAAGCATGTAACCATAACAGGATGTGAAGTAACTAATGATTTATCTTTTGCTAGAATTTATTATACTTACTACGGTAATGAATCAGCAGAAGCTGTTAAAGAAAATCTTAAAGTTGCTGAACCATATCTTAAAACTATGTTAGCATCTCATATAAGAGATTTAAGAAAAATGCCTGAATTAAGATTTATCGTTGATGAATCAAGAGAATATGGCGAAAAGATTGATAAAATAATCGAAGAAATACATAAGGATGATGAGTAATCATTCTTTTTTTGTTATAATAATAAAAGGTAAGTGATTAAAATGAATGAAATACTTTTAGTTAATAAAAAATCCGGTGTAACATCAAGAGATGTAGTAAATGATTTAGTACACATTTTTCATACTAAAAAAATAGGACACACAGGTACACTTGATCCATTAGCAACAGGAATATTAATATGTTTAATTGGTAAATGTACCAAATTAGGAAATGATATTACCTGTACTTATAAGGAATATGAAGCTGAGATGAAACTAGGAATTATAACTGATACCTATGACATTGAAGGAAAAGTTTTAGAACGTAATAAAGTAGACATAAGTGAAGATACAATAAGAGATACAATAATGTCATTTAAAAGAGAATATCTTCAAGAAGTTCCCATTTACTCAAGTGTAAAAATAAATGGTAGAAAACTATATGACTACGCTAGATCAGGAGATAAAGTAATATTACCAAGTAGAGAAGTAGATATTAAAGAATTAGAAATATTATCTATAAATGGTAACATTATAAAATTTAGATGTTTAGTATCTAAAGGAACGTATATTAGAAGTTTAATCAATGATATAGGTATTTCTCTTGAATGTGGTGCCATAATGACAAAATTAAATAGAACAAAACAAGGACGTTTTGATGTTAAATGCGCTTATACTATTGATGAAATAAGAGAAGGCAAATATAGTTTCACTAAATTAGAAGATGTAATTGATTTAGTAAAAGTTGATTGTACAGATGATATGTA
>CALMHN010000156.1 GCA_937863745.1 uncultured bacterium
TGCCCTTAGCTGTATTGTTAGAAACAGCAATGACACCAGCAGTATAATCACCTGTACCATTAACATCACCAGTTGAATATAACTTAGTTAGATTTGTTGAGCCAAGTCCAACATTATTAACATAACCAATTATTCCACCTGAATATGTATTACCACTTACAACACCAGATGTATTACTATTAATTAATGTTACATTACCACTTGAAGAATTATAAAGTTCTCCAATTATTCCACCTGTATAAGCACCTTTATTAGTTGCTTTACCAGATGTTTTAACATTATTAAATACCATTGATGATGTTCCAAGATTACCAACATAACCTGTCATTATACCAACAGCAGTTGAACCACTTACTTCATCCTTAATTGTAATATTTTCAATATCAGTTGTTGAAGCATTAGTTGAATTAACACTTCCGATTAATCCACCAACATTTGTTGTTCCTATAATTGATGTATCAGTAACTGTGACATCAGTAATATTAGTAGTTCCATTATTATCATTTGTATAACCAATGAATCCACCAACATTTGTTGTTCCTTCTACACTTACTTTATTATCAACATTTAATCCTGAAATGTTTACAACTCCTGAATTAGTAACATTACCAGCATACGCACCAACATTGGTTGTACCCGTTACACTACCGCTTACATTTGTTGTATTTATCGTGAATGTACCTTCACTATTATTAATATAACCTGCTAGTAAAGAAACATTTGTTGTTCCCTCAACCGTAGCATTAACTGTTGTATTCGTAATTGATGTATTACCACTTGCACTACCAACTAAACCTCCAACATTTGTTGCTCTAGTTGAAATAACACCTTGAACATTAACATTATTAATTGTTGTATTCTTAGCATTACCTACAAGTAATCCAATATCACTTGAATCAGTTAAACTATTAGTTATATCAATATTACTTAATTTTAAGTCTTTTATCGTAGCTCCATCAGTAGCTCCAAATAAACCTAATTGATTTAATCCAGTAACCGTATTAATACCAGAAATAGTATAATTCTTACCATCCAATGTACCAGTAAATGGATTAATTATATCTCCCTGAGGATAATATTCATAACCATCAGGAACAGAAATATCATTTGCAAGAATATAATATCCTGTAGGTTCAAGTACAATATTAGTTAAATCCAAATAGTTTCTAATTACATAAGGATCACTAACTGTACCACTTCCTGTAATATCACTATAAGTTTGATTAGATTTTTTAACCTTATCTGGAATTGGTAAAGCTTTTAAATATGCAGTAGTTGATTCATAATCAATACCCCATACATCAGTAAAGTTCCAATTCTTATAACATGGATCAATCGTTAACATCTTAGGATAACTAATATTTATTCCTAATGCAGTTCTATTAATCAAGTTAATATCTGCAGAGAAATATGAATTAGTCGCCGTAGAAGTTGTACTTGTTCCAACGAATCCACCAACATTTCTACCAGTTGAATGAACCGCTCCAATAGAATAACAATCAGTAATTGATGTATAATTGGCTGTTCCAATAAATCCACCAACGTAATCGCTACCAGTTTGAATTGAAAGTGAATAATCATCTTTTAATATGCCATATGTTGAAGCTCCAACGAATCCAGCAACATAATTATCACCTTTTACATTCATATCTGTATATGTTTGAGTAATAGCACTATAAGATCCAGATATTGCATTTAATTGACCAACAGCACCACCAACATAATCATTAGCACCAGCATTTTTAGGATCACTACCAGTAACATTACCAGTAGCATATGCCAAGTTAATTGAAGTTGTACCTTTTGATGATTGAATAGCTTGTCCTATGAAACCAGCTACATTTGAAATACCACTTACATCACCTTTGTAATATACAGTATCTAAAGTAACAGATCCCATTGATGAATTTTCGGATTTTCCAATTAATCCACCAACATAACTTCCACTTCCAGTAACATTACCAACAACATAAATATTGTTAATATCTTCTTTATTACCTAAAGTATCATAATTATAACCTATTAAACCACCTACATAATTTGCACCAGTTACATTCAAATTAATTGGTGTATTGTTAATATTAATTGTCCCTGCACCAGTAAATCCAACATAACCAGCAATACCACCTACATAGTCTTTAGTAGTACTTAAATTGCCAGTTGAAATATTATCATTAGTAACTGTAATACTACCTGTAGAACTATTATTTATCTCACCAGTAATACCTCCAAGATAAGATCCAGTAGATGTAATTGGGGAATTAATAGTAACCTTATCAAAATTAACTGATCCTGATGAAGTGTTTCCAACATAACCAGCAATACCACCAACGTGATCATCACCACTTGTTGAACCATTTAAAATAGTATTATCAATTTGAATAGCTCCTGTTGTTGTATTACCTAAATATCCAAACATTGAACCTACATAATCAACACCAGTAACTATAGCTTTATAAGGTATTCCACTAAATACTGAAGGAGTATCAATACTTCTAACATATTTACCAGCAATACCACCTACATAATTACCTTTACCATTTACTGTAACATCAATTGTAGATGTTCCAAGTGATAAGTTACCTGTAATATTACCTGCCATACCTCCAACATAATCAACACCACTTAATGTTCCAGTGAATGCTGTTTTTGGTGAAGATACATCAGAATTAGTAGCATTACCAACTAGACTTCCAACATAACTTTG
This sequence comes from uncultured bacterium, assembly GCA_937863745.1. GTDB lineage: Bacteria > Bacillota_I > Bacilli_A > RF39 > UBA660 > UBA6985. The sequence goes on from CALMHN010000156.1 coordinate 2,708, forward strand.
AGAAGCAGTTATATCACCTGTATGATTAATTGAATCACTTGCAAATATTGAACCAGTTGTCATACCAGCAATACCACCAGCATAACCGCCTAATATTTCAACACTACCAGTAGATGTAATTGTATTTCCTGTATAAGATCCATTTAGATATCCTACAATACCACCAGCATAATTACCTTCAACATATTTATTAGTACTATCGTTATAATAACCTTTACCAATAATACTACCAGTAGATGTAATTGTATCTCCCGTAATATCTCCACCAAGATATCCAGCTATACCACCATAATATCCAGTAGCTAATATATTACTCTTAGCACTTACACCTTTAATAACAGCAGTATTACTTGATAAATATCCAAATAATCCACCAATGTAATTGTGTCCAATAATATCACCATCATAACTTACATCATTAATAGTAACATTGCTACATTCACCTTTACCTATTATTCCACCTATATAATCAACTCCGTAAGACTTAATAGCCTTTGTTTCTTCATCAGTAGAATAAGTTGATTTTAAAGTACCAGTAGCATGAATATTTTCAATATCCAAAGCACCTGTAGCATGAGTTATTAAACTACCTGTAGTTGAACTAACATTTTCATTTGTGAAATTAGATAATGTCCAATTTTTAATTACCGCATTATTAGTAGAAGCAAATATACCTGAACCAACATAATTACTTATTGTATGACTATTTCCATCAAATGTACCAGCAAATGGAGTACCATCTTCACCTATTGGTGAGAAAGCATAAGTATCAGTAGAAAAATCTATGTCAGCCATTACTTTATAATAAGCATCCAAATCATATCTTGTATTGTATAAATCTTCAACATTATAAATTAAGTAAGGATTATCTTTAGATCCATCACCATCAAGTAAATGCGTATTATATAAACTTGCTTTATCCTTTTCAGAATTAGGTAATGCTAATAAATGAGGGAATTCATTTTCATCCATACCCCAAATACTATCAAAATCCCATCCTACATAATAACTTTGAATTAATGCTTCCCATTTCTTTAAGTTATTA
>CALMHN010000157.1 GCA_937863745.1 uncultured bacterium
CTCATCATTAATGTCTTCTATCATATATTTTTTATCTTCTACCTGACTTCTTGCAACCTCACCCGCATAATAAATAGTTGAATAAGCATCTTTTATATTATTTAAATGTGCATTACTAAATATAGGATTATACTTAGCTAATTCTTCATCGCTTACAATTGGAATTATCATTGAACTCAAATTCTCATTATTAGTAAATACAATACCCATATCTAATGGATTAATAATATGTAATTCACTTTCCAACTTATCTAGATGATGAATATTCTTTGGCATTTTTTCATCGATAAATCTTATATTATGTAACTTTAACTTATCATAAAAATTTCTTGTTTCATCTTTATATTGAAAATAACATTTACCATATGCAGGTAATATTATATGCTCTTTATAACCATCATCAGCCATCTTTATTCTTAATTTATCAAACTTTTTATAATCATTAAAACTAAATGGACTTTCATCCACTTTTGAACCTAATACAATACCTAACTTCTTAATATCACTCATATATCCTCGACTAAAGCATATTCTTCTTTTTTAATATAATAGCAATTACAAAAGCAATTACCATGGAAAAACCAAATATAATAAATGGTGCCATAGAATTACCTTCTAAAAAACCCAAAGGTACATTCATTCCCATAAATGAATATATCATTGTTGGAATTGATAATACGATAGTAGCTCCTGCTAAAAACTTCATCATATTATTTAAATTATTTGATACAACTGTTGCATAAGTTTCTGTAATGGAAGATAAAATCTCACGATATATAGAGCTTAATTCAATTGCCTGACGATTTTCAATCATTGCATCATCCAATAAATCATCATCACCTTCATACAAAGGTAATATTATTCCTTTAGATAATTTATCTAATACTAAATCATTAGCTTTCAATGCAGTTAAAAAATATACTAATGTTTTTTCTATATCTAACATATCCGTTAAATCTTTATTAGATGTTGATTTTTCCATCTTAGTTTCTTTTAAATCCATTTGTTTATTAACTACTTTTAAGGCTTTTAAATAAGAAGATGCTGTCTTATTTAATATTTGAATAATAAATCTCGTCTTCTTACCCGTACGAAAATCCTTAACTTTATTTTTCTTAAAATCTCCTAATACCATCGTTTGCCTAGGAGCCACCGTTACTAAATAATTGCTATTAGAAATAATAATACCTAAAGGTCTTGTAACATAAGAAAATGTTTCTCCATCTTCTTCCAAATATGGTGTTTCAATAACAATTAATGTACCTTCTTCATCTGTCTCAATACGAGATCTTTCCTCATCATCCAACATCTTAACTATCAAATCACGATTTATATTAGTAATACTTACTACTTGATCAATTTCTTCAGCACTTGGAGCTACTAAATCAATCCAAGAATCAATGCTTATCTTTTTAGCTTTTTTCACCTTTTTATCCAAACTTGTTGTTTTATATACTTTTAACATAATATCACCCCTAACAAAAAAGAATTAATAATTCTTTAAATGTTAGTCAAGAAAAGAATTATTTTAAATAAATTTGAATATAAATAATACCCAACCCATAACTATCCATATTCATCACCTCAATTGCCTTATTATAGCAATATTTACCCCTAAATTGCAACAATTAAAAAAGATCTCCAAAAGGAGATCTAATTATTATTATTCTTCAAAAAAATCATCGTAGAATTCATCATCATTATTACTATTATTATTAATAACTTTAGATTGAGTATCTACCTTCACCGTTGTATTTGGATTAATTGGTGGATTACTAGGAGTAACCGTTGGATCCACTATTCCACCAAGTTTAGAAACATCAACTGTTGGAACATTTATAACCGGAGAAGCATTAGCAATTGTTTGATTATTATTATTAATCATATCAGCAAATGTCTTAGGTGTATTTATATTAGTAGTAGGATGTTCCATGATAGGAGTCTCATTAGTTTTAGGAACAACATCCATTTCCTCTAAATCATCATCTTCATCAACAGGTTGAATATTTTTGATTTCATCATAAACATTAACAGGCTTAGCTACAACCGATGTTTCAGGTGGTAACTCTCTATTAATAATTGGTGTAACTTTTTCGGAATTAGTAGGAACGTTCATTGTTTCACTTAAACTATCAATCTTAAAATCAATAGGTTTCTTATCTTCAATAGGCTTTTGTTCCACTGGTGCACTTATAATTTCTGGTTTATTTTCATTAACTTGAACAAAAGGATTCATCTGAGGAGTACCTACAGTACCTCTAGCTTTATTATTTTCATTTTTTTCTTCTTCTTCAAGTTTTGCAATTTGAGCATCAATCTTTTTAACTAATTCATCAACATCAAATGCTGGTTTAATTGGTTTACTAGAAGGTGCACGATTATTCATAAAATCTTCAAAAGAAGGTTTACTAGGAACATGACCCATTGGACTACCCATAGGGCTTCCCATTGATCCTCCCATAGGTCCACCTAATCCACCAGCCATTAAACTAGCAAATGAAGGAACACCACCAGATATTCCTGGTCCTTCTTTAGGAACCATACTCTTTCTTCTTAAATCAACAAACTCTTTTAACTTAAATAAAGCAATTTCTTTAGGCTCTCTTGTAGGGAAATCAGCTTTTGCCTTTAATTCTCCATCTCCCCAATCAACACCAAATCCTTGTTTTAATACAGTTCTAAAAGGATATAATCTATTTCTTAATATAATAACTTCATTCATCTTTAACTTTTGTAAATCTGAAATAGTTATTAAATCTCTTGCCGCTTCTTTATCATCTTTTTTAGTTTTAACTTGACCACATAGTTTAGAGATTTCCTCAAGTGCTGCAAGTTCATTAGTTAAAATATAAATAATATTAGCACAGTTACCACGAATAGTTTTAGCTTGTTCGACACCATATACTTTATCAAGCTGAGCATAGTTCTGAATAATAAATGTAAAACGAATAGCTCTTGAACGAGCTGCTGTAACCATTGTTGTAACATCCTTTAAAGGAGGCATATTAGCAAACTCATCAAGTATAAAATTAGTTCTACAAGGTAATTTATTACCAGGGCTTTGCTGAGCTACATCAATTAAAGTTTCATAACATTGTTTAATAAATATAGTTGCTAAAGCATGATATGTTGTTTTTTCATCTTGTACACATATAAATAATGCTGTCTTAGTTTTTCCAACATCTTCCATGTTAAAATCAGAATAAGCTAACATCTCTGATATATTTTCACGAGTAGCAAATATTCTAATCTTTTGTCTAAATGTTGATAAAATACTTCCTTTAGTTTCACTTGGAGCATTAATTGTATTACCAGCATATGTATAAACAGATGAATCTTCACCCTTCATTCTAAAGTATTCTCTAATATAAGTACTATTTCCTAATTTATCTTCGCCAACTGTAGTCATATAACTAATAGAACTTAAATTAACTACTTCCTCATCAGCATCCTGTATTAAACCAAGAATACAAC
>CALMHN010000158.1 GCA_937863745.1 uncultured bacterium
GTGGCGGTGGACTACATGGAGTAGGTGGTGCTGGTGGAGGTACTACCGGAATACAGGCTAGCGGACGTGGACCTGCTGGATCTCAAAACTCTGGCTATGCTTTTGGATATGGTCAAAACTATGGCGGCGGTGATGGCGCTGGCGGTGGATCTGGCTGGTATGGCGGTTATGCTGCTAATGGTGATGTTGGTGGTGCTGGTGGCTCTGGATTCGTTCTTTCCGCAAGTTCGGTTCAATATTTACCTACTGGGTACAAAGTCGATTCTAGCTTATATGCTCAATCTAGTAATATGATAGTTGGTAACGCTTCTATGCCTACATTTGATGGAACATCAACAATGGTTGGTAATTCCGGAAATGGACATGTAAGAATTACGTTAGCTAATTAAGGAAATGAGAAATCATTTCCTTTTTTGTGTGTTGACTTTTAAGTATCCTTTGATATATAATCAAAAGCGTAATAAGTTTTTACTTTGATTGGACTTCTATATCCGAATTCAATCTCAGTTTAAACGGTTTATTAGAGGAGGATATATATGGCAATTTCTAAAGAGAAAAAAGCTGAATTAGTCAAAAAGTTTGGTAAATCTGAAAAAGATACAGGTGCTACAGAAGTTCAAATAGCAATTCTTACAGAAGAGATAAATGAATTAACTGAACATTTAAAATTTCATATTCATGATTTCCATTCTAAAAGAGGTTTACTTATGAAGGTTGGTAAGAGACGTAGTCTACTAGACTATCTTAAAGCTAACGATATAGCTTCATATAGAGAAACTATTGACAAATTAGGAATAAGAAAATAGGCATTACTTTTTGTAGTGCTTTTTTCTTTATAATATTTAAAGGAGAAATATGAAAAAGAGAGTTTTTGAATTAAATTTCTATGGTAAGAAAATTACTGTAGAGCATGGTGAACTTGCTAAACAAGCTCATGGTGCTGTTTTAGTTAGATATGGAGATACTGTTGTACTTTCAACTACTGTTGTTGGTGAAGGCGCTGATATCTTATCTGACTTCTTTCCATTAATGGTTTTATATCAAGAAAAATTATATTCAGTTGGTAAAATACCTGGTGGATTTATTAAAAGGGAAGGTCGTCCTACTGATTCTGCAACACTTGCTGCACGTATGATTGATAGACCTATGAGACCTTTATTCCCTGAAGATTTTAGAAATGAAGTACAAGTTGTAAATACTGTTTTATCTGTTGATACTGATAACTCACCTGAACTAACGGCTATGTTTGGTTCATCTATTGCAACTTGCATTTCTAAGGCTCCATTTGATGGACCTATTGCAGGTGTTAAAGTTGGTAGAATTAATGGTAAGTTTATTATTAATCCAACTCCAGCTGAATTAGAACAATCTGATATAGATTTAACTGTTGCTGGAACAAAGGAAGCTATTAACATGGTTGAAGCAGGTGCTAAACAAGTATCTGAAGATGATATGTTAGATGCTTTAATGTTTGGTCATGAAGCTGTTAAAGAGCTATGTGAATTTGAGGAAACTATTATTGCTGAGATTGGTGTTCCTAAGATGGAATATGAACATCTTGAAATTGAAGATAGTTTACGTAATGATATAACTGAAATGGTATCTAAGAAATTGGATAAGGCTTTAAGATTAAAAGGTAAAGTTGAAAGAAATAATGCTATTGATGAAGTTAAACAATCTGTTATTGATAAGTATACTCAAGAAAATGAAGGATTAGACAAAGATGATTTAACTGTTTTATTAACTAAGGTTAAATTAGTTCTTGAATCTATTGAATATGATTTATTTAGATCAATTACAGTTAATGAACATTTAAGAGCTGATGGAAGAAAGATGGATGAAATAAGACCATTAAGTGGAAGGGTAGATTTATTACCTAGAACTCATGGATCTGCATTATTTACTAGAGGTGAAACTCAAGCATTAGCTATTACTACATTAGGTGCTTTAAATGAATATCAAGTATTAGATGGTTTAAGTTTAGAAGCTCAAAAGCATTTTATGTTACATTATAACTTCCCAGCATTCTCTGTTGGTGAAACTGGTAGATATGGTTCTCCTGGTAGAAGAGAAATTGGACATGGTGCTTTAGGTGAAAGATGCTTAAAACAAGTTATGCCTTCTGAAGAAGAATTCCCTTATACTGTAAGAGTTGTTTCTGAAATACTTGAATCAAATGGTTCATCATCTCAAGCTACTATTTGTGCATCTTGTATGTCACTTATGGCTGCTGGTGTTCCATTAAAAGCTCCAGTTGCCGGTATTGCAATGGGATTAATTACTTCTAAAGATGAAAAAGAATATGAAGTATTAACTGATATTCAAGGTATGGAAGATCATCTTGGTGATATGGACTTTAAAGTTGGTGGAACTAGAGATGGTATTTGTTCATTACAAATGGATATTAAGATTAAGGGTATTAAGAAGGACGTATTTAAAAAGGCTTTAGCTCAAGCTAAGAAAGCTCGTTTAGAAATACTTGCTGTAATGGAAAGTATTATACCTGAACCTCGTGAGGATGTATCTAAGTATGCTCCTAAGATTGAGACATTTATGATTAAACCTGAAAAGATAAAAGATGTTATTGGTAAGGGTGGAGATACTATTACTAATATTATTCTTACTTCTTCAAATGTTGAAACTGTACAAGATATTAATGCAGTTAAAATTGATGTTGAAGAAAATGGACAAGTTATAATTTATCATACTGATAGAGCCATTATTAATAAGGCTGCTCAAATGATTAAAGATATCACTAGAGAAG
>CALMHN010000159.1 GCA_937863745.1 uncultured bacterium
GAGGTGAGTTGTATGGTTCGTATAGATAAAGAGTCACAGAAACGTACTGTACCTAAACTAGAGTTTCCTAAAATAGATAGTTGTAAAATATTGAAAAAAGTTGGTAATAAAAAGATTATTATTAAACGGTAATCTGTTAATTTCTTCTGGAGATGATAATAAATGGAAGAGTTTTCTACAAAGAACGTTATAATCGGATAGGTTAATATAAAGAATTCTATAAACAAAATTAATGTGGTAAAAGTACCGATGAATAAACGTGTACCTATATCACAATAGCCATCTAATTCTACTTAGTTCTATAACCTTGAAGAGATACAGATTAATATGTCTGTAATGTTTTCACATGACGATTTGTTATAGAGTTATACAACTACTACAGTTAATCCTGCTACTAATGTATATGAAATTGTTGATATATATAGCGGATTAGAATAGTTAATTTAGCAGTTTGAAGTAACACCGTTTATTACTATATATAATGAACAGTTATAGCGTATAGTTAATACACAAACTGATAGTAATTAGTTACCGTACTAGACTAATGTCGTATTACATTCTATATCGTTCCAGACTATAGAAGATATTCCTGGTAGTATTATAGCTAATATGACATTGTTATAGATAGATTTAGGTAGTTTGTTTAATTCTACTGCACCTAATTTTGTTGCATATAAAACACATAATGAAAGTAATTAGTTTACACAAAAAGCGTATACATCTTAGTATTTTAAAAGTCTTATAAACAAAAAGATTGTTAGTAAACGTAAAAATTATAAATATGTAGCAGGGTTAACTGGTAGTGACCTTAATTTAGGTATAGATATAATAGGTGGGTTCGATAAGTAGATATACAATTTAGAGAATATAAAAAGTATAGTTGATTAGATAGTGTTAAGTGATATAGATTATAAAGAACGTAATAAGTATACTAACCAAAAAGAGTATTTACTAAACAATATTGATTAGATGATTAAAGATATAGAGATGAGTAAACAAGAGTATTATTAGAATAAAAATATTAATTACAAAGTTAAACCTGTATCGTTTAGGTTTGGATATGAAAACTATATATCACCGATAAGTATATAGTCGTCTAGCAAACTTAAAAAGTATTAGTATATGGGTAGAACAGGTATGATATGTATATTAGAGTTTTTAGCTGAAGATATAGGTGAAATACAAAAATTAAACGGGTTTGTAGACACATTAATAGAATATTCTGGTAGATTAAAAGAAATAGGTGTTAACTAGCCGTTGATTATAAATAACCCGTTATTGAATAGACTGTTCGGTGATATAACATTCTTTATAGATACTTTGCAATATACAAATATAGACGATAATCCTGGATAGTTTTCTGTAACATTGAATCTTATTGAACATGTAGATAGTAGTACTGATGGGTTTGTTATAGATGAAAATAAAGTGTTTATAGACAGTGTTATGAATGCTATATATGAAGATATAGGTAATTTAAATGAGTTAAGTAAAAGTGAAGAATAGTTTTTTACAGAAACATTGAATATGTCTGATATAGATAGAAGTGTTAATGTATACCATCATTACGGACTAATAGATAGTGTATAGAGTTAGAATGTTATAAAACAAAAACTAGCTAATAGTAATGTAATGATAGATCTGTTTATAGCAGATAAGTTTATAGTAGATAAAAATATTAATCAGTTTACTTCAGTGTTTACAAGAGATTTAGTTGATAGATGTTAGTCAATTAATATCATACCTATATCACGTGATTATGTTAAATCGTTAACATATAACACGTTCTTTAGCTATTTGTTTGATATAGATTTCGATGAAAATAGATAGAAGTTTAAATCGAAATAGACAAAATAGTAGATGACACAGTTACTATATACATTAGAGTTAGTTTCTGTAGACCTTGTAAATGTTAATAATGAGTTAATACCTTTATGTACAGAATATATTGAATCTAAGTTTGGATATAACTAGATATTTATAAACCCTGTACATTATTATAGTATATCTAACAATTCGTGGTTTAATAAAGTGTCACTTAATAAGAACAGGATATTTCAAGAATTTTATGATTTTATATAGAATTATATGATTAAGTTTAGACCTAACAACTTCTACAGTTTTAATGCTGGTATATACAATTACATGTTTACTGGATATTTAGAAGCTAGCGT
>CALMHN010000160.1 GCA_937863745.1 uncultured bacterium
TATATACAAGAAATGTAGAATACTAAATTACCGTATGTAGCTAAATCTAAACCGTTGGTGATATAATGACTAAACTAGATTATATTAATTAGATTAAAAAAAGAGACAGTGTACCTAATAAACGGATTTATCCTGATAGATATGTTAAAGATACGTATATAAGTGTTAGTAATGATAGAATAGATTTTGTAGTTAAAGGTACAAATTTAACTATAAGTGAGAATTCTGTATTTGTTAATACTAGCAAAGTGTTTTTAACACCATCGTTTGGTAATGTAGTGTTTGGTATGCTAAACACTATTAATCCTGCTAATATCGTGCCATTACCATCGTCTATAGTTACGCCTATACCAACAAGTTTGTTTGTTAATCCTATAAAATTTTTGGGGTGATGTTATGGATATTAGAATTGATAATGGAGATTTTTATTTATATAACGGTAAAACGTTTTAGTAGAGTTAGGATAAAGATATAGAACTTAAAATACGTACTATGTTAAATTCTACTATCGGTAATCTTAATTTAATTAAAAAGTCTAAAAACTATAATTTATCTAATGAACTACTTAATCTTAATAGTAGAACATTGTCTACACAGATAAAATAGAAAGTTGAAGATGTATTAACTAAACTTAAACTTAATAACGATATTAAATATATTGTTTCTAATCAAAATGGTATAACGATACAGTTTTTGTATATACCTACGAAATATAAATTTACAATATATGTCTGAAAGAAGGTGTTGATGTGATATCTAATTTAAGTAAAACTGAGTTAAGAAATTAGATTATAAATAGTTTGAATAATGAAGGAATTAATATAACTGATAGTTACGCATTAAACTCGTTTATGGAAAGTATAGTTCTATAGTATGGTAAAGGATATGATGAACTTAACGAGTATCTTGACCGTGTGTTTAATATGAAACAAGATGATAATTTAGCATATTAGATTTAGTCTACATTAGGATTAGAAACTAAATTCGTACAGGATACTGACGCTTTATATGTTAGACTTAAAACTAATAACGGTGAAAGTATTAATACGTATCTATCATATAACGCTGTATCTAACGGTATAAGTTAGACGTATAAGAATGTAGAGTTTATGTTTAATCTAAACTCGTTTAGTTATTTAGATTATTTAGATGAATAGACGTATAACTAGTTAACTAATACCGATATTTTAGAAGTTAAATAGTATGTTGTATATGACAACTATGTAACTTTAAATAAGTACGATACGTTTAATGTGAATGGTGTATACTGTGAAATTAAAGATAATATAACACTAGATTTAAGTTATGAACCTAGTATAGATAAAATCAGTAGTTTAGTTACTAGTGTTGTAAAAGCGTATATAGATGATGTGTATTCTTACAATACACTTATTCTAAATCAAGATAATCTTAAAATTATAGTTGAATCTTTAATGGATAGACGATTTGATAATATTGTGTTTGTAGATAAACCACGTGGCGATAACAGTTTTGATCTAGTTATTGTAGATAACTATATAGATGTAGGATAGCTTAACCTTATTGAATAGAATGAACGGTTGAGTAAAATATTACCTATATATATAGATTAGAAGATTGTTGAACCTATATACTTTAGATTAAATATAACGTTTAATTTAGATGTAGCTAAATTTGATAAAAGTTAGTTTATAGAGTATATAGAAACATATTTTGAAACTAATTATAAAAGTTTTAATAAGACACAATTTGAACAATACGTGTATTAGTATCCTAATATCAATGTATAGAATCCTGATAATTCTGTTAGTGTAGAATTAGTAGTAAAAAATATTAGTGGGAAAGAGTATTAGTTAGGTGTAATAGATGAAATATAGGAATTAGATGAGTACAGGTACATAGCTGTAAACGATCTTATTATAAACATATTGTGAGGTATACTATGTTTGAATATTTTGAGTTATTACCAGATTTCTTTAGAAAAGATAAAGAAACGACATAGTACAAAGTGTTTAATAATTTACTTAAATATATGAAGTATCAGCAAAAATCATAGGAATCGTATAAATCTATATTATACGGTGTATTCCCATTTTTTGAAACTGATTTATATCTAAAACTCAGTTAGTTACCTAGCGGTAAGACTTATGAGTTTGTATAGAATACTGATAACGTAGAACGTGAGATATATAATTAGCAGTTACTTCCTAATAGCGTATATTGTGTATCAACACATACACATAAAAAAGTTAAGATGTTAGATTTTTAGTCGTTACCGTTATAGTTGCAAGACACTATATTTAATTAGTTATCACAAACACAAACTAATGTTACTGATAAGGTTATTGAAGGACTTGTACTAAATGAGTTTATTAACACATAGTAGAATATAGGTAATATTATATATTATGTTACTAATACAAAGTTTGGAATATACGATACTATAGGACAAGAGTTGTTGTTAGAGTTATCTGAAAATTTCAGTAATTAGACACGTATAGTTGTAGTACCAAATGGGTTTATTGTTAAAATCGGTAACATATATAAACCTTACCTATTTGTTTATGACTACTATTTCTTACTTAATAGTAAAGTTTATACAACTAACACGTTACTTGATACAACTGAAATAAATAAGATTTACTGTTTAAACGATTACTACAATATACAAAAAGGGTTGAATAGAGTTAAAACTGATACGTTATCGTGGTGTATGATTAACTATATATACAATATAATAATGAAAAGTGATAAACAAAGACTTAGTTAGTTAGGGATAAGTACAGATACAGATTTAGGTGTAAACAATAAATTAAGAATATTTGAGCAGTTTATTTTAGCTCATATATACTGAGGTGTTATTAATGTTTGAATTAACTAAACATAATTATTTAGATTTATACACAAGTTTTGGTAATAAGTTTGAATACTAGATTACAATTGAATAGGGCGAATAGTATCAGGTACAAGATATATTGCTTGTATCTGATAACTCTGTTTATTGTGAAGATTTAGAGTATTACTATCAGTACTTATTAACTGAAGGTATGTTAGATATAGAACCTGTATCTAAAGGTGTGTACGTAGATATATAGAATAAGACTATACACGCTGTTGACAGATAGGTTAAGTTTGTATACCAAAAAGAAAGTAAAACTTTATAGCAACATAAACTGCCTATTATACCTAAATCATAGTTTTTTGTTAGTCAAGAGTCTGGAACTGTGTATATTAAAAAAGTTGTTAATAACAATACACTTACGTATGTACCTTACGGAGATAGTACTTATACAAATATAAATACAGATTTGTTGTATATAACTTCGTTCTACTATTTACTTAACACACCTTATTTTACTAGTGAATAGAATTCTACTATTTAGTTAGGTTAGTATGAATACGATATGTGTTAGAAGAAGTCTAGAACTGATTTATTTTAGTTAATACATAACAGCAAAATTACTGATTATTTGCAATTACCACAAACATTTAATTTTAAATATGAGTTAGTTGAAGAAACAGATTTGAATAAGTATAAGAATCCGATTGTAACGTCTGTTGTGAACAAATATAATATACCTTTGTTTTATAAAGATACTAAAACGTATCAATTACAAAAACCTATTTCACAACGGTCATTAAACGATTTAATGAGTAATGGTGTAGAGTTAACAACGTTTAATGGATAGATTATAGGTAAAGATCAGTATATGTTTGAAGTAATGTTTGACTATTAGACTAATACATTAAGTTATAATATATACACTAACTTAGTTAATCAACCTATAATGTAGCATTTAAACATAGTTGAAGATGAAATACATGAAGGGTTAAACCTTTATCCAGTATAGTATTGTGAAATTAGTGGTACTGATTATGTTACTACAGAAAAGTATGTTAAAGAAAATGATGTTATACACAGTATACGATTAATAGGTACAGATAGTTATGAAGATTAGAACTAGTTAGTGTAGTGTAGATATCGTAATAATGGTAAATTTTTAAATGTAACTACACAACCGTAGTTTAATATAAGTACATAGGCGTATAAAGTTGATGATAGAGTGTATAAAGTTAATTAGTTTGGCATAACACATATAGATTTAGACGGTATAGTATAGTATAACCAACATAACGGGTTTATTAAAACTGAACAAGATTTAGGATAGAAAATAAATATTACACTTACAATAGATTTGAATCCGTATAATTAGATGTTATTACAAAGTGATGGTATTAGTAAAGATGCAAGGTTATACCTATTAGTTTAGTATACGTATCAGAATGAATATAGCGTTATTTTGTATAATATGTTTAATGAAACGTTTGTACTTTATGAAAATCATACACTCGAATAGCCTGAATAGAATACTGAACTTACATTTTATGGATATCAAAAACTGAAGTTTAATGGCGATAAACTGTTTGTAAACGAATTGCCTGAAGGGTAGATAGAGTACTGGACAGATTCGCTTGTTGGAACTATACGTGGAACTACACCTGAAGGATTTGGCGAAGGTATACCAGGTACATTGTACTAGTTAACTACAAGTTTATATATAACTACAAGTGGGTCTATTAAAACAAAGAACGAATCTGATGTTATGGACGAAATGTTAATCAGTATAATAACTGTAACTGATTTTGATTATTTACCTGTATATACAAAAAATAATCCTGATTATACTAGAAATGAAACACTCATACCTGAAACTTCGCTTCTGCATCAGTTAATTGATATCGATACAAAAGTTTACTAATAAGGAAGTGTTTTAATTGAGCGATTTTCAACAACAATATAAGAATCTTAAACAATATAACTGGGAATAGATAAATAACGATGTTAAAAGTATTTCTAAACTGTAGGGTGTATTTAATACACTCGACGATTTGTATATATAGAACTAGAAAATCGGTTGGTTTGGTATAGTAGCTACTGGTGAGAAGAAAGGTATTTATATTAAAACTAATACAGGTTGGTTACCTATAGCATCTGGTAATACACAAGATGTATTCTCTGTAGTTAACTTGTTTGAAGTATCTGCATTGTTTGATGTAATTGTAGATGGTTATTATATACCACAATCTGGTAGTTATGTTAAAGTAGATGAGTTAGGATAGTTCCATATTGTAGGATTAGAACAAGATAATGAGTTAGAACCTAATCCTGCTGTTAATCCTATTATATACAATATGAATTCAGAGTTACAATTAGATAAAAATGTATACTTTAAACTAAATGGTAGTACTATAAATAGTGTTCCGTTTAATAACAGAGAAATTAAAGTATGTTATATAAAAGATAGTAGTTATTTAAACCAGTTACTAGTTAATCCTAATTATAGAATTGTTAAAGATAAAGTATAGGTTATACACGAAAATCCTGATGATAAGATGTACTATGTGTTAGCTTATCAAAAAGATGTAGACGGAGTTTGGGTAGATACATAGGAGTTTGTACCGTTACCTGCACCTGATAATTCTACGTTGTCTGATGGTTGGAATATAGAAACTACTGTATCAATATTTAATTCTACGTTTGTACCGCTTGTATAGCTTAAATATGTTGAATCTACAGACACACATTTTGGTATATACGAACTATAGCCTGAAGAGTATAGTCAGGTAAAGTTTCTTGTACCTAATCTTAAAACTTCTTATTTTAAAATATATTCACAGTTTACACAAGTTAAGAATTAGATTAATCTTACAAATGAAAAGATAGAGGTTATTTCACAGCAGAATATTGACCATGTGTTTTCTAACGAAACGTAGTTAATAGGGAACGTTAAAGTAGAAAATGTAGGCAAACCACGTATAAGTATAATTAATGAATATGATACTGATAACAACTAGATTGTTGTACTTAATAACACTGTGTATTTAGATATATATGGTGAATATTATACATTAGAAACTGATTAGTCTTTTTATTTAACTGTATAGGATGGGTTCGTTAATAGACTGTTTGGATTAGACGATTTAGACCAGTTCCCATAGGATTCGTTTAGTTTAGGTACACAAGTATCTGAAGGGATTATGTATCTTATACAAGAACGTGATGATGGATGGTACTATTACAATCCTGTTGTATCAGATTTTGTAATCATGCCTTAGTATGATGATGGATAGGGTACTGTATATGAACAAGGTGAATTAGATTAGTAGTTGTATAAAGTGTAGTATATAGAAATAGAGAATAACACTCTTAAAACTATGTATAAACATTAGCAATTCTTTACAGATAAACCATATTAGAATGTATAGGCTATAGAAGTTGGTAATAACCAAATAGAGTTATACACTATATATATACCACATAATGCACCTAAAAAGTAGGTTAAAACATCTATTAAAATAGGTGTTACTGATGAAGGCGACATAGGACAAATCATATTAGATGGTAATGTAGTTATACATGGTAACGTTATTGCCGATGGTACACTTACTATGGATAAACTGTCTGATGACGTTAAACTAGGGTTGTATGAGTTAGAGTTTAAACCTACTAATATTACTTCTATTTTACTTGATAATGAAATTCTAATTCCTACACAGACTATACAAGTTAACTTATTAAAGAAAACTGATAATAGTGTTATTACACAGAATATAGATAGTATAAAAGTGTACGATTATTTAGGTACACAGATTAATGTTGGCGAAGAGATTGATAACGGTATAATACTTAACAGTATAGATTTATAGACTGAACAGGTTATACTAGATTGTACTAACCAAACTGGATAGATTAGTTTTTATATAGAAGTATCGTTTCTTGGTGTACATACACTTAAAAAGTTGTATAGTATAGATTATACTGAACAGAAGAGTTTAGTTAATAAATTTGTTATATACGATAAAGTTACGTTTACTTATGACCCTGTTACACATGTGTATAAGAATAATACTGTGTATATATATGGTAGAAAACGTGTTGGTACTGATATCACATATAACAAGATATACGCTATGGTAGGTAGTACAAGAATAGATGAAACACAAGACCCTATTACAGATGAATGGCGTATTGCATATACTGCTACTAATACCACTGAAATTGATGTATATGATTATGACGAAGAAGTGTTACTTGATAAACTTACATTTACACGGTTGGATATAGGGTCTGGATAGTACAGTATTATCTTAACTAACCAGTTTGAATAGATACCAGCTGATTCTGAAGGTAATGTGTTAGATACTGATTATGTATAGAGCACATATGTTAGAGTGTATAATGGAAATATTGATATTACACAAAACTGTGAATTTGTAATAGATGATTACGGATGTACAGCTACAGGTGAACTTGACGCTAATGGATATAAAGTTGAAATAACTGAGTTCTAGTAGAATGTAAATGGATATTAGACAGTAAAAGTAATATACAATAGCGAAGAAATAGGTAGTACACAGTTTAATTATTAGTTGATTAAACAAGGTGTTAAAGGTGATACAGGAGATCCTAGTATAGTAAAGTATTAGATACAAGATAAATATACATTCTAGTATGACCCTAATACTGAAACTTATACTGGTAACACTGTGTATGTTACTGGTAAAAAGGTTGTTGGTAATGAATAGCCTGTTGATATACCTATTAAACTTAGATATGTACTAAACGATGTAGAATATATATCTACTGATTTTTCAACTACACAATCTGCTACAGTAACAGAATCAGTTCAAATAGATGTATTAGATGAAACTGGTGTAATAGATAGACTTAATTTCACTAAACTTGTATATGGAGAAGATTCGTATAGTATAGTGTTAAGTAACGAATATGTAAATATACCTTAGGACGAGTTTGGTAATTTAGAATAGTTTGAAACTGAAACTGAAGTGTTTGTGTATAGAGGTACACAACAAGTATCTGGGGCTACATATGAAGTTACTACAAATTAGTGTGAACATGAAATAAATGGCAATATAATAAAATTCAATAATTTCATTTTTATAGGATATTAGGATATTACAGTTAAAGTTAACGGAGTAGAAATAGGTACAAAACGGTTTACGTTTGGCATTAGTAAACAAGGTACATCAGGATATTATACTGATTATGTATTTAAAAATTAGTCTACACAACCATAGACACCTACATTACCTGATCCGATTACTGAAGGATGGACTGATTAGCCTGTTAATCCTAATCCTGGTGAGTATACATGGATGTCAAAATCTGTTAAATTACATGAAAATTTAGTTGAACCATGGACTACACCTGTACGTATAACTGGTGAAGAAGCATCTGATGTATTAGCACAGTATTCATCTGATAGTACTAACTGGCATGATGTGTATACTGAAACTGATAAGTATATACGATTCTCGTATGATGGAGGATAGACTTGGAGTTATCCTGCTAAGTTTGTTGGTGAGAATGGTACTGATTAGGTGTATAGATATGCTGAATAGAATAGATACACTTTTGTTTATGATCAAGATACAGGTAGTTATACAGATAATTCTGTAACATTAACTGGATATGAGATTGTTGGATAGCAAAGGAATTAGTTGCCTATATATGCGAAAATAGACGATACAACGTATAATGCTGGAGAACAAAGTAATATAGTAATTATCCCTAATTTAACAAATACTGTTACCATATACGTGTATAAAACTAACACAACTGAACTTGTAGATATAGTTACTGTACATAAACTTGTTAATGGTGGTAGTTAGTACAGTATAGTAGCTAGTAACGAATAGTTTGTTGTACCTTAGAGTGAAAATGGTGTTGTAGATCCACAGACTACACAAACATCTGATATTACTGTGTATAGAGGTTAGCAGGATATAACTAGTTTGTGTACATTTACTTTAAGTACACAAAATTGTAATGCTACATTATCTGATGTATCAGACAAAAAACGTGTTACTATAACAAGTTTTGCTCCAAACTAGTCTGGATATTAGGTTGTTACAGTTAAACTTAATGATGTAACTATAGGTACAAAGAAAATACAATATACGTTATAGAAACAAGGTGTACATGGTAATAATTAGATATTTGAGTATTAGGTTTAGGATAGAACTGTATTTACATATAATCCTAATACTAAGACGTGCTCTGATAATACTATAACTATACGTGGATATAAAGTTATAGGTAATTAGTAGCCTGTATATAACGAGATATATGCTAAATATGTACTTAATGATATAACTTATACAGTAACAGAAAATATTAACCAAGAAGTTATTATTAATACTACTGAAAGTATTAGTATTGATATATATAATAAGAGTAATAAATTAATAGACACAATATCGTTTACTAAACTTATTGAAGGTGAGAACTAGTACAACGTTGTACTTAGTAACGGATTTGTTAATGTACCTTAGAGTTGGGCGGGAGTACCTGATACAGAGTTTGAATAGCAAACTGTAGTATCTGTATATAAAGGTAGTTTACCTGAATCTAATTTTACAGTTGAATAGACAAGCCAGAGTTGTACATAGAGTGTATTTGGTAATGTTATTACGTTTAGTAATTTCGTTGAATAGGGTGCTGCTAATATAGATGTACATATAGGTGATATAACACAAACTGTACAGTTTAAGTTTGGATTAAATAAAACACCTAATAAGATTGAGTATAGATATTAGATAGGTGTTACATAGCCATAGTTAGATAAATCTAATCCTAATCCGTAGGGATGGGAAGTCTATTTAACTAGTACACCTAATGATAATGAATATTTATGGATGATATACACAGAAAAAGATTATAAAGGTAATCTTGTAAATCAATGGTGTGATCCTATACGTATAACTGGAACTAATTAGGAGTATAAATACGCTGAATAGAGTAGTTATGTGTTTACTGAACATCAAGATGGTAGTTTAACTCCTAGTACTATAACTATATCTTCATACAAAATTGTTGGATAGTCACAACCTGTACCGTTAATGACAACTGTAAAGTATGGTAGTGTAACTACTGTATCTGATGATGTACATGTTATAAATATAGGTACAGATATTACTGATACTACAATATTTGAAGTGTATGATGGTACTGAGCTTATAGATTATATAACTATAACTAAAATTAAAGATGGTGTTGATACATATAACGTTATACTTACTAATGAATAGGCTTCTATAAGTTAGGAAACTGATGGCAGCACTAGCCAAACATTAAATACTCAAGTACTTGTGTATAAAGGGTAGACACAATTATAGTATGATTAGTATTCAGTTACATACACAGCTAATGGATGTACTGTAACTGCTGGTGCTAATAAAACGTATACAATAACAAATTTCACTGCTGATCAAGGTAGTGTAGATTTTGTTATTACAGTTTCTGGATTAACATTTAATAAGAAGTTTGTTTATTAGAAATCTAAACGAGGTGTACAAGGGCAGCATTAGTATTCATACTGGTTAGAATCTAGTTAGCGTATACTTAAATTTACAAATAATGATACTACTTATTCTGAATCATCTATAAAATTTGATAGTAAATACAAAATAGGTGAAGGCTAGTTAAACGCATTTAATGGGTATTTCGTTATAAAATACACTAGTGATAATGTTACATATACTACTCTGTATTCTAGTACTACAGCAGAGTCTACTGTAACTATTCAGCCAAATACATTAGGGAAACGTATAAGTAATATAAAATGTGAATTATATTCTAACTCTGCTAAAACTATATTGTTAGATCAGATGAATATACCTGTTATTGAAGGGAATGTATATGCTATATTAACTAACGAATATTATTAGTTACCAACTAATAGTAGTGGTTTGGGATATACTATACCTACTGATCCTATAAGCAAGATTGAAGTATATTTAAATAATGTGTTACAGTCTGGTTGGACTTTTGCTGTATCTAACCAAGTTGGATGTACTTGTGAAGTCGATAGTAATGGAAATATAAAACTAAAAACTATTTCTTAGGACAATGGGTACGCTGATATAACTGCTAGTAAATCTGGATATTCTATAACTAAACGATTTAGTGTAGTTAAAAATAAACAAGGTATACAAGGTATACCTGGAACTGATTAGATATATAAATATGCTATTTAGTCTACATATACGTTTACTTATGACCCTAATACTGAAATTTATACTGGTAACACTGTAACAATAACTGGGTATAAAGTTGTTGGATAGACTAGAAGTAATTTAAATATATATGCAAAAATAGGTACAACTGAGTATGGTCATACTGCTCCTAGTAATACTGTAACAATACCTGGTTTACAAAATACATCTGTAATTAATATATACGATTACAGTACAAATGAATTAATTGATACTATAACTGTAACTAAACTAATTCATGGTAGTAGTACATACAATATAATTGTTAGTAACGAACATTTCTCTGTTCCATAGTATTCTGATGGAATAATAGCTGATGACCAGTTTGAATAGGTTTCTGATATATATGTGTATAAAGGTTAGACAAATATAACTAATCAATGTACTGTTATTTAGACATATAATGGATGTATAGCAACTGTATCTAATTTAACTGATTAGAATAAAAAAGTAGTAACTATAAACAGTTTTGAAGACAATATATCTGGATATTAGGATTTACTTGTCAAGAAAACAGATGATAATACTGAAATAGGTAATAAACGTATACAATATACGTTATCTAAACAAGGTATTAAAGGTGATCAAGGAGAACATTAGTACTAGTACTGGTTAGAGTCTAGTTAGTCTGCATTAAAAGTTGTAAATGATAAAGTATATTCTGAGTCGTCTATTACACTTAATGCTAAATATAAAATCGGTGAAGGTTAGATATCAAATTACAATGGTTACTTTGTTGTAGAGTATACTAATGATAGTGTGTATACAACACTATATTCAAGTACTACAGCTGAGTCGTCTAAAACTGTATCGTTACCTTCAGCATATATTAAGAACATTAGATGTAAATTGTATCAAGATTCAAATAAAACTATATTACTAGACCAAATCAACATACCTATTATAGAAGGTAGTTTGTATGCTATTCTTACAAATGAGTTCCATTAGATACCAACAGATAGTAATGGCGGAAATTAGGTTATACCATCTACACCTATAAGTAAAATGGAAGTGTATTTAAATAACAATTTACAAACAGGATGGACGTTTGCTATATCTAACTCAGTTGGGTGTACTTGTACTGTTAATAGTAACGGAGAAATCACATTAACATCTATTTCACAAGATAATGGATATGTAGATATAGTTGCTAGCAAGGCTGGATATACATCATTAACTAAAAGATTTAGTGTAAGTAAAAACAAACAAGGAGTACAAGGTATACAAGGTGAGTAGTAGATTAGAAAGTATATTGTATTAGATCAAAATACTTTTGTATATGATCCCAATATACAAAGGTTTATTGATGGTTCTGAAAGTAAAACAGTTATATAGAGATAGTATCAAAAAATAGGTAGTTAGGCTGAACAGCCTATATCTGTATACTGGCAAGTAAATAATGAACCTAGTGTACAATAGTCTAGTATAGAAATAGTTGTAAACGGTATAGAAGAAAAAACTGTAAAAGCTTTTTAGGATAGTAGTCTTACTGTACTTATAGATTAGCAGACTATAAATGTTATAAATACATAGGAGAACTAGTATGATATTGTCATAAACAATGAATTTGAATAGATACCTGCTGATCAGTATGGTGTTGTATTAGATCCTGCATATCAATAGGTATCTTATGTAAATGTATACAGTGGCAGTATCGATATAACTCGGTACTGTACATTTGAAATTGAACCTTCTGATTGCCAAGCTATAGGACAATTAGATAATTTAGGATATAAACTTACAGTATCTAATTTCTAGTCTGATAAAGGATATTAGAAAGTTACTGCATATTACGACAGAGCTAATATGTATGCAAACTTATTGCCAGACGAATATATAGAGTACTGGACAGATTCGCTTGTTGGAACTATACGTGGAACTACACCTGAAGGATTTGGTGATGACGGTGTACCTGGAACTTTAAGAATAGCAGATGAAATAGGTTCTGTTAAATTCAACTATTAGTTAGCTAAACAAGGAAATTAGTCAACTATATATTATATAGTTGCTGATAAATATGTTGTTACATATGACCCTAACGAAAACACTTTTGATGGTGAATAGAGTACTATAGTAAACCTAACTGCATATAAACAAGTAGGTAATGAACAACCTGTAGAATCAAGTATATACTGGGCTGTAAATAGTGTACTTGATACAGTATAGAGTATCACTAAACAAGTTACTATAGATAATTATATGAATTACGATGTTACTATATATCCTGACAGTTCTGGTACTAGCAGTCCTTTAGATACTGTAACTATAAATGTTTTAAGTTCATAGAGTGAAACATACACTATTCTATTAGACAATGAATAGGCTGCATTACCATAGGATAGCGACGGAAATATACTAAATTATTCTATTTAGACACATACACCGTATTTGTATAGAGGTTCTTCATTAAAAACAGATAATTTAACTGTAGTAATACAAAATGGTACATTTAAAGTTAATGGATAGACTCTTAGTACAAATTCGACTGTATAGCCTGGTTCTACTGTAATATTAACTGAAATATAGTAGGGATATGATAGTTAGTCAATTACATATAAATATACATATAACGGTAACACTATATCAAAAACATTTAAATAGACTAAAGTTAAGTATGGTAAAGATTAGGTAGACTATTTTATTGTTGCAGATAAACATACTGTTGTGTATGATCCTAATAATTTAAAATTCGATGGTCAAGATTCAGTGTCTATATAGGTTAAATAGTACAAACGTATCGCTAATGGATAGCATATAACACAACCTGTATACTGGAAAATAGATGATGGTTAGATTAGTAGTACAAGTTCTATATCAACAAATGTAACTGTAAATTAGAATAGAAATTATATAGTTAATGCTTATATTAATAAAACTGATACGGACCCT
This sequence comes from uncultured bacterium, assembly GCA_937863745.1. Lineage (GTDB taxonomy): Bacteria > Bacillota_I > Bacilli_A > RF39 > UBA660 > UBA6985. The sequence continues at coordinate 13,948 of CALMHN010000160.1, forward strand.
TTTGATACAGTAACTATAAGTGTACTCAATTCATAGAGCGAAACATACGTTCTATTACTAGATAATGAATAGGCTACATTGTAGTAGGATTAGAATGGTAATGTAAGCAGTTATACACTATAGAACCATAGCCCTAAACTATACAGAGGGTCTACATTAATTACAGGTAATAAAATTAAAGTACAGTAGTTATCTGGTGCAACGTTTAAAGTTGGTACTACTACTCTTGCTGTCGGCACTGTTATATAGACAGATTAGTTAGTAGAAATGTCTAATATGACATAGGATAATTAGAGTATTACATATCAGTATGTGGATAATGCTAATATAACTAAAAAGTTTGTATAGAGTAAATCTAAACAAGGTATTAAAGGTGAAACAGGCGAAACTGGTAATTATATCGATTATATATTCATAAATGCATAGGCACAACCATAGGTTCCTACTGGTACAGCTCCAACTGGTTGGACTGATTCTCCTACTACTCCACCTGCAGGCCAGTTTACATGGATGAGTAGATAGGAGAAGGATAGTAGTGGCAACTTAGTAGGTACATGGTCTACACCCACAAGATTAAGCGGTGAACGTGCTCCTAACCTGTTGGTTGAATATTCGTAGGATAAAGTAACTTGGCATTCTACGTTCGATGTCAATACCGATTTGTATATGAGAACATCTAACGATAATGGCTAGACTTGGAGTCCATAGGCAAGAATCGTTGGAGAAACTGGTTAGACTGGTAACTACATCGATTATATATTCATAAA
>CALMHN010000161.1 GCA_937863745.1 uncultured bacterium
CGGAAGGCTTAGTTTTGATCATATCTGCAAGTTCAACTTGTGAGAGCCCTTTTTTCTAAACGCATAATAGTAACTTATAATACGGATTTTATCTGATTGTTGCAAAAATACATTACAAAAAAGTGTTGAACAAATCAAACTAATTTTATAAGTTTTAACCCAGTAAATAAAAGGTTAAATTTTCTTTAATTGCATTATCCTCAATTGAAAAAAAATAAGCTTGCAAAATCATTACTTAATTTTAAATAATCATTATCCATATTAATTGTAATTGTATCAATACTACTGATTAATCCTTTAGTACTATATTCAATAGTTATATTAGAATAATTAGTATTAAATAACTCATTAAACTTAGTTGAATCAATTATGAATTTATTATTAGATCTTTTAGAATCTATAAGTAAAGATTTGTAATCATCTAATTTATTACCCTTTATTTTATAATATAAGTCTAGTAAATTAGAACTTATTGAATAATCATAGTAACCAGCATCAGATGTAAAAGTTACATTAGCTGATGTATCATAAGAATAAGACACATTATAAGCAAACTTAGAAGGATTTGATTCTCCATGTGCTCCCTTATAATTGGCTGTTAAATCAATTGTTCCTGTATTACCATAGTTATATTTAGTTAAATAATTATAAGTAGTATCTAATTTATTACTTAAGGATGTAATAACAATATCATTAATTGATGCATTATGGGCAAGAATAAATCCTATAAATGTTCCAATTAAGATAGCTATTATAATAATTATAATTTTAATTGGCTTTTTCATTTCAAACCCCATTTCCTGATTTATCATAGCATTCAGTAAATCCTGAAAATAAGCATACTTTGTTCTTGCTTTCGGCAGCTAATGTAAATGCCGAATCGTTGTAAGCTCTTATAGTTGTTGATGATAAATTTATATTCCCTAGTTTAGTTAAATTATAACCTGAAATCATAAATAAGTCATTAGTTAAATATAAATAATATTCAGGATTATCTACTGTATTATTAATTAATATATAACCTCTTATATTAGTACTATTATTAATATCAGTAGTTACATCATAAACGTATACTTTTTTCTCAGTTCCATTAAAAGTTGATTTTGTTTCGTTAATGATATTTAATAAATTTTTATAGAATGTCCCTTTTCCTCCTGATTCATCATATTTAATAGAACTAAAGTCAGAGCATGAATGTTTAGAGTAAATGGAACAAATATTAGAATTAGTAATATTACCAATGACGTCCTTATCAAGAGATTGAATATTAATTGTTTCATAGTTGGTGTTGTAAGCCATATATTTATCATTGTAAACAAAGTAAATATATTTTAAATAGCTTATATCACTGGCATCTATTAGAATATAGCCATACATATTTTTATTGTTTGAATAAATATCAGCAATATTGATAATATAATTGCCTGGGGTATTTATACCATTTAAGCTATCTATTTTACTTACTAATGAATCTTGAATATCAGATATGTTTTGTTTAAACAATTCTTTTTCTGTTATATTATTTTGAATTGATAACTTACCTTTAATGGTAGTTTCTCCTTCATGATTTGATTTGAATATTACTTTTATATAATATACTTTATTGTCTTGAATAGCCAAGTTATACATCAAAACCATATTACCCTTTAAAGTCGTAGATCCTTGTAATTCTTTATAATTATCGTCGGTATTAGATTCTAATATGGTATAAGACATATCTTCGTTAGAAATCAAAGAATCACTTAGCCCTATTGCATAGTTAATGGTGCTTCCTGAGCCATTTGATAACTTTATTTTCTTTTCAATAGTATTACCATAGGTAATACTTTCATCTAACATATTTCCATTTATATAAGTTATGTTTAAATTAGAATTATCTATTTTTAAATTATCTACTACATCTGTTGATGAGTAAGTATCATTTTCATTTACATCATTTAAAATAAAGAAACTAGCACATAATATAAATATTGTTAGGCATACACTAGTTGCAATAGTCTTATTCATATACCACATCTACTTTCTATATAATTATAAAAAATATAAGAAAATTATACAACTAGAATTTAAGCGATTTAATCGGAATACTAGACAAAGATAACATTATGTTATATAATTCTAATTACCTGAGAGCTTTTAAATACTTATTTTTATTATTAGGAGGAATAATGAAAGAAAAAGATGGTGTTACATCTGTTTTTGCATTGGGTGGCTTAGGAGAAATCGGAAAGAACATGTATGTTGTCGAGCATAATGATGAAATTATTATCATTGATGCTGGTGTAATGTTTCCAGAAGATGAACTTCTAGGTGTTGACTATGTAATACAAGACGTAACATATTTAAAACAAAATGAAGATAAGATAAAAGCATTAATTATTACCCATGGACATGAGGATCATATTGGTGGTATCACTTTTTTAGAAACAAGTGTTAAGATACCCGTTATATATGCATCTCAAATCGCTGCTGATTTAATTATTAAGAAGCTTAATGATAAGAACATGCCTACGGATAATATTGTAGTTTATGATAAAACTACAGAGTTAAAATTCAAATATATGTCAGTGGAGTTTATTAATACTACCCACTCTATCCCTGATAGTTTTGCTATTGTTATACATACACCAAATGGTGTTATTGTTCATACAGGAGATTATAAATTTGATTTAACACCAATTGGTCCAGTTGCTGACTTTCATAAAATGGCAAAAATTGGTTCAGAAGGAGTTAAATTGTTATTAGGAGAAAGCACTAATGCTTTATCTCCAGGTTTCTCTGCATCTGAATCAGTTGTAGATGAAGCTTTGGGAGATATATTTAGTAAGGAGCAAACAAGTAGAATTATTCTTGCAACATTTGCTTCAAATATATATCGTATTAAACATATAGTTGAAACATGCCGTGAAAATAATCGTAAGATTATTACATTTGGTAGAAGTATGGAAAATGCTATTGATATAGCAATTAAAGATGGATTAATAAAAGACAAATCTATATTTATAGAACCAAGTAAAGCTAAAGATTTAAAGAAACAAGAAATATGTATTTTATGTACTGGCTCTCAAGGAGAACCTTTAGCTGCACTTTCAAGAATAGCAAATGGAACTCATAAACAAGTTACATTAATGCCTGATGATATAATAATATTCTCATCTAACCCTATTCCTGGTAACAGAACATCTGTTGACCATGTAATTAATAAATTATACTTAAAGGGTGTTAGAGTTTATACTAATGAAGATAATGAATCTTTACATACATCTGGACATGGTAAACAAATGGAACTTGAATTAATGTTAAGATTAATTAAACCAGAGTATTTTATGCCTATTCATGGTGAATATAGAATGCTTAAGAAGAATATTGAACTTGCTGAAATGTGTGGAGTTCCAAAAGATCACTCATTCCTATGTCAATTAGGTGATGTTGTGGAGTTAGATAAGACTTCTGTTCATAGAGCTGGTAAAGTTCAAGCAGGGACTGTTTATGTTGATGGATCAAGAATTGGTGATGTTGGTTCTGTTGTATTAAAGGATAGAACATTAATGTCTAAAGATGGAATATTAGTTACAATACTTAATATTGATCCTGTTACTCATACTCTATTAATCAAACCTAATATTACTACAAGAGGATTTATTCTTGTAAATGAAAATGGTCAATTAATTAGAGAGATTGAAAGAAAAGTAAGTGAAATAGTTAATAAAGAATTAGAACACAAATATAATGTGGTAGATTTAAAAAATCAAATTATATTAGAACTTAATATGTTTATTAATCAAAAAACAGGTAGAAGACCTATAATTCTTCCAGTTATCATGGAAGTTAAAAAAAATAAAGCTAGCAATAATTAATTGCTAGTTTTTTTATTTATAATAAAGGTTCACTTTCAAGTAGTTCATGATTCTTCATGAAATAATGCTTTTTGCAAATATTTGTAAATAAAGGTTTATGAGTAACAATTACATAAGTCTTATCACTCCAATATTTCTTGATCATATCGGCTATTATTTTTTCTGAATCAATATCTAAATCATAAGTTGGTTCATCAAGGTAATAAACATCCTTATTGGCTATAATTGCCCTGATTAAATTAAGTTTTTCACGTTCTTTGTTATTTATTACAAGTGTATTTCCTAAAATTGTATCTAAACCATTTGGTAAAGATAAAAACCAATTATTTAATCCTATTTCGTTAATTAAATTTACAATGTCTTCATCACTTATATCATAACCAAGAGTTAAATTGTCTCTTAAGGAAATGTTAAACATTTCCGTTTTTCTTGTTATAAACATGGAATCAACAACCTTTGTTGTACTTTTTCCATCAACAAACATGTTGCCAGATCCTAATTTATAAATACCAGATAAAATATATAATAATGTTGATTTGCCCTGCCCTGGTTTTCCTAAGATGGAAACATTATCTCCTTTGGAAAATTCAAATGTAGGTATCTTAATATTTAAACCTGTATCAGCATAAGTATAAGCAGCATCTTTAAATGATATTTTTTTCCAATCATTTGTATAATAAGTCTCTTTTAAGTCTTTATAATATGAATCTAATAAAGATTTATTATCTCTTAATGCTAAAATGTTTTTTATTGTAGGATCAATTTTATAAATTAATCCCTTTAAAATGTACATCATTATGCATAAGAAAATACAAATACCTAAAATATCAATTGTATGTCTTACTATTACAAATGTGGATATAATACTAATAATAACAATAATAGTCATTTTAGCATCAAATTTTACGTCATAGGAATTACAACATTTAGGTAAGCACAAATCATTGGTAGTATTGTTATCTAATAGTTTTGAACAAAATTTAAAACAATTTAATTTTCTAATATCTGGAAGTTTATTAACAAAATCAATTAACATATCATTATAGTTTATAATATTATCTTCCTCATCTTTAATAACATAATATTCTTTATAAACAATGTAGAACATGATGGCAAATATTAATAATCCTAAGATAAAGTTAATAGTAAATAATTCAATAAAGAATAATATTAAACCTATAATACAAGGTATAATATATTCACCAATATCAGAAATAGCTTTAGTAAAGTTATAGGATACTTCTATTATTTTATTACCTAGATAAGATCTATCAATAGTTTCTAATGTAGAAGAATCTAAATATTCAAGTTTTTTAAAATAATACATTTCTACTGAATGTTTAATACTTTGATAAGTTTTAATAGAATTATTATTATATAAATATTTAAAGAATATTTTAGCTAAGTAAACTAATAATAGGAATAAAATCATAGTAAACAGTTTTATTCTATTTATTTCTCCACTTATAAATACAACACATATAATAGCTAATAAGAACCAGCATAAATATGTTAAAATTTTATATAAAATTGTTGATATAACCATAGGTTTATCAAGACCATCAAATAACTTTTTCATAACGTTTCTCCTATAAAAATTATACAATAAATTAAATATTTACTTCAATGTCTTTACATATACATTCTTTATAATTAATAACTTTATTTAAAGGTATTAAGTGAGTTAGACCTCCTACTAAAGAGGAAACATATAAAGATTCTGCAAAGGATGAAATAAATGATTCACTTATAAATTTATCATCTAATTTATAATTATTAGAAATATATAAATGAATGAATGTAGCAAAGAAAGTTTCACGAGAACCTGTAGAGTCAACCACTAATGTTTTATCTATGACTGTTTTATCATCAAATATATCATCATAAATAAAATCAGCTCCATGAATACCTTTATATATAATTAATATGCTAGGATTAAATATATTATAGATATCCATATAATCTATTTTAAATTTATCTCTAAGATAAGTATAAACTTTAACATCCATATTTATTACTTTAAATTTACCATTTAAGTCTTTAAGTTCTTCAAGTGATTTATATCTTAGATTACCTATAAATCCCAAATCAAGATATATATCATTAGATAATGATGGTAATAAAGAAATAGTAAAATCATCTAAATTATCTAATATTATATTATCCAATGGTCTTATATTATCTAAAATGTATAATTCATCTAGATTTATATCATTAGAATATGTTCTATTACAATAAGGACAAGTTGTAGATTGTTTATTACTAATAAATAAGCATGATGTACTACGATCTTCTTGTTTAACTAATGAAGTGCCTATATTAAGCCTTTTTAAGTCATTTAAGACTATTTTTGACTGAATGTCGCTTCCTGTTAGTCCTATTATTTTTGTATTATAAAAAGAGCTTAAATTAGCCAAGATAAATGTAGATGAATTACCAACAGATACTCCTGTTAGTATTTCATTATGTAAATAATAATATATATATAAATCGCTAAAAGTGATAAAGTTCATATAAAAATCTCCGTGTAATAATGTTTTATCATAAAATAAAAATAAACTCTATATTATAGAGCTTATTTATTA
>CALMHN010000162.1 GCA_937863745.1 uncultured bacterium
TGATTATAATGATATTGAAAATGGTGTTGATGAAGTTATTGATCCATTTGCAACGAATATGTATAATGATATTGATAATGGAGTTAATGCTGTATTAAATCCAGGTTCATCAAGTTCAATTAAGGATATTGATAATGGATCTGATATTGCTATTCCATAAACAATAAAGTAAAATAAATATATATCATAAATAAACATAATATAACATTTTAATATGTCAATAAATACACAAAAATCAAGAGAAAGAATTAAAAGAAGTACCTTAACAGGTGTTGTTCCTACAGTTCCAGTATCTTCAGATTTCACAGATGGAACTTGGTTAAATACTGATATTCGTGCTGGTGAATTCTTTTATAATATTCCAGATGAAAAATTATGGATTGGTACTAATACAGTACCATTAGAATTAACTTCAAGTATTGGTAATACATTAGCTCAAATTTTAGCAAATGGTAATACAACTGGTGCAAGTGATATTATTGTTACAGCTCCACAAATTATTACATCAAGTAATATAAATAGTGGGACTATAATTTTAGATAATGGTTCTGGTCAAATGGCTATTGGTAATAATTCAGGTGCTCAAAGTATTTTTTTTAGTCCTGGTTATTCAAATTATAATCATAATAATACTGGAATACAGTTAACAGATAACCAAATTTCAATGGGTTTATTTCATACTGCAGGTTTCGGTTTAACAAATGATACATTAGGTGCAACATTTTATTTACAAACACCTAATGTACAACATACTGGAACTATTCAATTAAGAAGTAATATTGATATAACAGGAACTCAAGCAGATTATGCAGTTACATTATCAACAAGTGATAATACAACTACAGCATATAGTGCATTACAATTAGGTCAAGCATCTGATCCAACATATGTATCATTACAAACATTTGATGGTACTAATTTAAATGATTTAACAATAGATAGTGCATCTATTATAGGTAGTGCATCTAATGTTATAGGTTTTAATATTAATGGAAATAGTTCAAGTATATCAATCAGAACAGCTTCTGGACCAAATCCAGAAATGATTACTTTAGGTGGTGATTGTGCTGTTAGAATAAATACTTTTACTGGTTTAGGTGTAATTCCAATACCAACTAATGGTGATTTTCAAGCATATGTTGATGGTAATATTAAATTTTATAGTAAATATAATACAACTATTACTGATGTATTAAGCATATCTAATACTTTTTCAACAACTTTAACAACATTAAATAACATAAATCCT
>CALMHN010000163.1 GCA_937863745.1 uncultured bacterium
TATAATTGTAATGTAACAATGTATTCAGCTTGAGCTTCATTAAAACCATATTTTTTCATGATATTAACTTTAGAATCAGCTTTCCCCTTAGATGCACGAATTGTCTTAATTAACTCATCAAGTATATCAACAGCTTTAAGCATACCTTCTGCAATATTAGCAGCTTCTCTAGCTTTTCCTAAATCATATTCTGATCTTTTTCTAACTACTTCACGATTAAAATCAATATAAGCATCTATTATTCCAAGAACTCCTAAAAGTCTTGGTCTACGATTAACAATAGTAACCATATTGTAACTATAATTACATTGTAAGTCCGTATTTTTAAATAAATACTTCATTACTAAATCTTTTTTAGCTTCAGGCTTTAAATCAATAACAATACGACAAAATGCATCTTTATCAGATTCATCTCTAACTTCAGCCATTCCACCAACTTTATTATTAATTCTTATATCATCAATTCTTTTAACAAGTTGTTGTTTATTAACATCATAAGGTATTTCACTTATAACAATTTGATCCTTACCTTTATTTTTAATGAATTCGTAACGGCAACGAACGATAATCTTTCCACGACCAGTTTCCATAGCCTTACGAACTTCATCCTTGCCTTCAATTACACCACCAGTTGGAAAATCAGGACCTTGAACTATATCTAAAATAGTATCCAATTTACAATTAGGTGAATCTATTCTCTTAATTGTAGCATCCACGATTTCGCAAAGATTATGTGGAGGTATATTAGTTGCATATCCAGCAGATATACCAGTTGAACCATTTACAAGTAAATTAGGATATTTAGCAGGTAAAACTGTAGGTTCATACATTGTATCGGAATAATTCGGAGCCATCTCGACAGTTTCTTTAGGTAAATCTTTAAGCATCTCCTCGGCAATCTTAGATAATCTTGTTTCAGTATAACGCATGGCAGCTGGAGGATCACCATCAATAGATCCATTGTTACCATCAACCTCAACTAAAGGAGCATTGTTTTTCCATTCTTGACTTAAGTGAATTAAAGCATCATAAACAGATGTATCACCATGTGGATGGAACTTACCTAAAACATTACCAACAGCATTAGCACACTTCTTAAAAGGTTTATCATAAGTATTTTTATCAATATACATTGCATATATAATTCTTCTTTGAACAGGTTTTAAACCATCCCTAACATCAGGAATAGCACGATCTTGAATAATATATTTAGAATATCTTCCAAATCTCTCACCCATTATCTCTTCAAGATTATAGTCATGAATTCTTGTTAATATATCATCTTCAACGACTTTCTCTTTTCTTGTAGCCATATTATCAACCTTCCTATTAAGCATTCATATCGTATTATAACATGTATTTCCAACAAAAGTAAAAAGAAAAAGTTAGGTTTAACCTAACTTCTACTAAAATGAATCAATATTTACTCTTACTCTATGAATACCTTCATTATAAGCAACAGCTTGAATCAAGACTCTTACAGCACTGGCAACTTTGCCACCTTTGCCAATAAGAGGACCCATGTCATCATCTTTAACTAGTATTTCAAGTTGAATAACTTCATCATCGCCCAAGAATTCTTGAACTTTTACCATTTCTGGATCACTAACAAGTGATTTAACTAAGTTTTCCGTAAAATTAATTAATTCTTTATGCATAACTACTTATCCTTCTTAGTTACTTTTTTAGCCTTAGTTGTTTCTTTCTTAGTTGTTTCTTTCTTTTCAACTTTCTTAGCAGCTTTCTTTGGAGCTTTATATGAAGCCCAAGTCTTAGTTTGAATTAATAAAGACTTTACTGTATCAGTTGGTTGAGCACCATTAGCTAACCAATATAAAGTACGTTCTTCATTAACAACAACTTTATTTTCAGCTAATCTAGGATTATAAGTACCTACAGATTCAATAAATCTACCATCTCTAGGACTTCTTGAATCAGCAACAATAATTCTATAGAATGGTTTTTGCTTAGCTCCCATTCTTTTTAATCTTAATTTAACAGCCATGAATATTTCCCTCCTTCATTTACTTCACCAATAATACCATTTATAAAAAATAAAGTCAACTATTTCTAGTTGACTAATTACCACTACTTGTAGTTGTACTTGTAGTACTTATTTCTTCACCATTTATTAATGACTCATAAGCACCATGTATATAACTAACTGAAGATGAATCAGGATACATTACATATGATGAATCATTACCAAGTGAATAACACTTACCATATCCTCCATCACCCTCAAGAGAAACCGAAGTGAAATTCCACTTTATATCTTCTTTAATTTGCATACGAGCAAATTTATACATGCTTGTTGTTGACATGTTAGTACTAACTCTACCATTCATATCATCAATTATTTCACTTAATTTAGAAACACTTGAAACATCACTTAACTTATTAATGATTGCTTGTAATATAAGCATTTGATGTTCTCCACGAGCTACATCACCAGCAGCAAAGGCATGACGATTACGTGCTAATGCAAGAGCTTGTTCACCTGTTAAGGTTTGAACACCTTTAGATAAACATATTTGATCTTTTGTTTTAGTTGAACGATTCTCATCACTTTCACAAAAATCTGCAGGTACATCAACTTCTACACCACCAAGAGTATTAATAATTTTAATAAATGAAGTAAAATTAACCCTTACATAATAATCAATATCCATATCATATAGTTTTTCTAATGTTGAAACACTATCTTCAATACCATATATACCAGCATGAGTAAGTTTATCTTTTTTACCATTATTACCAAGAGTAACATAAGTATCTCTTGGAGTAGAAATCATTAATATTTGTTTTGTACTATGATTAACACTGAGAACAATATTAACATCACTTCTAGCACTAGAAGATACTTCCCCACTTGTATCAATTCCTGATATATAAATTGTAAATGGACTAGAAGTAACATCCTTATCACTTTTCAAAGTATTAACAATTGTTACAACATCAATTGTATCAATCATCCTTAAATTATCAAATTCATCAGGATATTCATCTTTAAATACATCTTCGTAAGATACATTCATCACAATAGCAACATATGAATCATCCAAACCCGAATATAAATCAGTTAATGAATCTTTTGATAATGTATCTCCAATACTAACTTTATTCTTAAGTTTATCAAGTGCATCGTTAATAATATCTCCATCACTCAAATTAAGATAGCCAATGTTTTTTCCATCTAAATCACTTAATGAAGAATAACTACTATCTTTTAATACATATATTCCATATGTATTAACCCGATAACCAGTATCTGTTAAATTACTTATAAATTTCAAGGCTTTCGTACCAAATATCATAAGTAATCCTTCAATTATAATAATTAAAAAAACAATAAAAGATACAATAATCTTAAAAAACTTTTTCAACTTACTATTAAGTAACTTAACCAAACAAAAAGTTAAGAAACCACTTATTAAAACAATAATAATATCATAAAAAATGGAAAACAACTCTGCATGAATAATATATATATTTGTAATTATTGTAAATATAACCAACAATATTGATAATATTAAAAAGAATTTAGGACTTTTCTTCGCTTTATCCTTATGCATAAAATCACCTAATTACATTCTAACATATTAATAATTTTTAACATCTTGAATGACATTCACTTGACTATAAGTAGACACCTGGAGAATAAAATTAATACTTATTATTAACTAATCCATTAGTAATATCTATCTCAATGTCAGGATTAAGTAATTTATTAAATGTCCTATTATGTGAAACACTTATAATAGTTCCATTAAATGTCTTAATAACACTTTCTAGTATATGAACGGCTTCAAGATCCAAATGATTTGTTGCTTCATCCAAAATTAATACATTGACATTTTCAATCGCTAATTTTGCTAGATTAACACGTGTACGTTCTCCAGGAGATAAAGTACCATATTTTTTATCCTTATCATCATACCTAATATGAAATTTATCAAGGATAGTAAATAAGAAACCCTTATCAATATTATTATTAGCATTTAAATAATCATAAACAGTAGCATCAATGTTAACACAATCAAGGCTATCCTGAGATATATAACCAACCTTAATAGCCGAACTTTTAATAACATACCCTGAAACAGGCTTAATATCGCCAATAATTGTTTTAATTAGTGTTGATTTTCCACTTCCATTAGGGCCTGCAATTTTAACTCTCGATCCAAATGGAATGTTAAAGTTCAAAGGAATTATTTTAAAAGTATCATAACCACATACAAGATTTTCTCCACCTATATCTAGATTCCCTTTTTCTTTACTAACATCGACGAAAAAATTAATATCTTCTTTTGATCTAAATCCATCATCGCCTTGTAAACCATCAAGTTCCTTACTTAGCCTAGAAACTTTCCCAGCAGTTTTACTAGTTCTTTCCTTTTGAAAATTAGCAGCAATCTTATCATTATCCTTACTTTTTCCACTAATTCCTTTATTAGACCATTCCTTAGCCTTTTGTATTTGGTTTTTTAATTTATCCTTTTCTCTAACTAAATTATCATGACGTATCATTGCCTCATTATATTCATTGTCTTTAAAAGATACATATGCATCATAGCCCATGTTATATTCACTTAAACAGCCATCTTTAAGTTCCATAACTTTATTAACAATATTACTCATAAATTCCTCATCATGAGAAACAATAATCATTGATTTATCACTTTTATTTAAATAATCTTCCAACCACTCAATAGCTTCAATATCAAGATTATTTGTTGGTTCATCTAGTAACATTATCTCGGCATTAGAAAGAAGTACAATACTCAATAACACTTTTATTTTTTGACCACCAGAAAGTATAGAAATTGGTGCATCCAATGAAGAATTAAAATTTAATCCATTTAATATAACACTTAAATTATTATTAAAATTATAACCATCAAGTTTAAGATATGATTCCAAAACAGAACCATATTCCTCCATAGTTTGATCATTCAATGAATTTTCAAGTTCATGAAGTTTTAACTCTGTTTGTTTAATATTAGTCTCTCTTTTTACATAATCTAGAACACTTATATTATAATCATCAATAGCAATCTCTTGTTTTAATAAAGAAACATCTTCATTGTTAAAATTAATACTTCCATCATCATATGGAATAATACCTTTTATTATTTTTAATAAAGTAGACTTTCCACATCCATTAATACCAACTAAAGCAACTTTATCTCCCTTATTTAAAATAAAGCTAACATTATTAAGAAGTTTCTTCCCACCAACATCTTTAACTAAATTATTAACTATCATAAAATCACCTGCCTAAACTTCAATAACTTTATTTTATTTCAAATAAAGATGAATGTATATCTAATTACAAAAAAAGAAAGATTTCTCTTTCTTAAATATTTTATAAATTATCTCTATCTCTTAAGAATGGAGGTATATCGTACTCATCATCAATAGATGCACCTCTTGAATCATCCTCAGGAGCATCATCAGTATCATAACTAACATTTTGTCTACTAGCATCATCAAATCCTGTTGCAATAACGGTAACAATTACTTCATCTTTTAGATTGTCATTGATAACAGCACCAAAGATAATATTAATATCAGTATTAGCAGATTGTCTAACTACTTCAACAGCATCTTCAGCTTCAAATAATGTTAGTGAATTACCACCAGTTACATTAATTATAGCATCAGTTGCACCATCAATAGATTCCTCTAGCAATGGACTAGAAACAGCCTTCTTTGCAGCCTCAACTGCTCTATCTTCACCAGTACCTAAACCAATACCAATCAATGCACTACCACGTTTTTCCATGATTGACTTAATATCAGCAAAGTCCAAGTTTACAAGTCCAGTTACGGCAATTAAATCAGATATAGATTGAACGCCTCTATGTAATACATTATCAACTGACTTAAATGCATCAGTAAATACTGTAGATCTATCAATTACACCTCTTAAATTATCATTAGGAATTACAATGATTGTATCAACATGCTTCTTTAATTCATCAAGTCCAATAACGGCTTGTTCCATTCTACGTTTACCTTCAAAAGAGAAAGGTTTAGTAACAATGGCAACAGTTAATGCGCCTAAATCTTGAGCAATCTCAGCAATGATTGGAGAAGCACCTGTACCAGTTCCACCACCTAAACCACAAGTAATGAAAACCATATCAGCACCTTCAAGATACTTCTTGATTTCATCTTTTGATTCTTCAGCAGCAGCACGTCCAGTTTCAGGATTAGCACCAGCTCCTTGACCCTTAGTAGTTGTCTTGCCTAATTGTAATTTGTTAACAGCAGGTGAAGCATTTAATACTTGTAAATCTGTATTAGCAACAACAAAATCAATACCTTGAACACCATATTCAATCATACGATTAACAGCATTGCAGCCACCGCCACCAACACCTACAACTTTAATTTTTACAATTGGATTATTATTTTCATTTTCCATTTTAATTCGCTCCCTTAATTATCGAAGAATATACCAAATACTTTACCAAGAATAGAATCACTTGATATCATCTTGCGTTCACTTACACCACTTATAATATCAATTTCATCCTGAGTAAACATTGAATATTCATGCTCTCTTAATTTTAACTTTTCATCAAAGTATTTTATCATACCTATGCATGTTGCATATTTGTTATCTCTTGCACCAACTACAAGCAATTTACCCACAGATGCTTTAGTACCAAATACACTTTCTGCTCCCAAAGAAAAACCTTTAAATTCGGTTAATCCTCCTGTTATGATTATATAACTTATTTCTTTCTTTGTTAAGTAGTTAATTTCGTTTTTAGCCATATTAAGATTTTCTTGAAGTCTACTCATTGCTACTTCTGAAACCTCATATTGATTCAAGCTAACTTTCTCACCTAAAGTATTAACAACCTGCTCAATTTCTTTAGGAGATGCATTTCTCTTATTAGCAAATGCAAATGTTTCTTTTATTTTCTTACTTTGAGCACTATCTAATTTATATATGAAACCAATATCATTGTCAATATTCTTACCACCAATAGGTAATACTAAATTATTAATAATTATACCTTTGTTAAATACTCCAACCTTTATAGTTTCAGCACCACAATCAACAACAATACCTGTTAATGTATCAGTAGATTCATTCTTATGGGCATAATATGAACCAATTGAAGGTATCATAATATCCACTATCTCTACTCCGCATTTTTCAAGTAATTTAGCAAGTACATAAATATCTCTTCTAGGAGCTGATACAATAACACTCTTAACTTTTAATGAACTACCCTTTAATCCTTTAGGCATTCTTGTCTTTTGATCATCTACTTTAAACATAATTGGAATAACACTAACTAAGTCATTACCTTTATGTATATTATTACCAACTGACATTTGTAATACTTTTTGAATATCCGTTGCATTTACTTCTTCATCCTCTTTTATATCTATTTCCGCTTCACCAATTTTAAAATCAACAGAATCCTCATTAACAGTAACAAGTACTTTGCTTATCTTCACTCCTAATAATTCTTCACCTTTTTTAAGTATTTTTCTAATAGCATATTCCGTTTCGTCAGGTTCACATATTGCCCCTTTTTTAACTCCACGAGAATCTTCTTCAATCGCGCATAAAACATTTAAACTATCGTTTAACATCTCCGCTACCACAAGTTTAATCTTACTGCTACCAATATCTAAACTTGAAATAAGTTCTCTCATGCGTAATCCCACCATATCTTGTATTTAATTATACAATAAATGTAAAAGAAAAAAAAGATTAATGTAAATAAATACATAAGTGTTATAATTTAATTGGTGATTAATATGCGAGATTTCCTAGCAATTATAATAAATAAAGTAATAACTTTTACATGTCTAATATCAAAACCAGTAACTCATACAGAAGGTTCAGTAGTACCTGGTTCATTTGCTTCTAAGATTAATAGACATATTTTAGATGATTTAAAATATCCCAAATATATTGTTGGTGTAACTGGTTCATCAGGTAAAGGATCAACTACTAAATTAATAGCTAATATTTTAACTGACAATGGTTACAAAGTAGTTTGGAATAAAAATGGATCAAATTTATTCAATGCCGCTTTAACATTAATATTAAATAATACTAATCCCTTTACTAAAAAAATTAATGCAGATGTTTTACTACTTGAATTAGATGAATCATATATTAAGGAAATATTTAATAAAGTTAATTTAACTCATCTAGTAATAACTAATATTACAAGAGACCAAGTTGCCCGCAATGGAGAGCCTGAAATAATATATAAAAATATTTTAGATGCCTTAGATCCCTCAACTAATCTAATAATTAATGCAAATGACCCATTTGTTCTTAACCTAGCCATTGAAAGTAAATGTCCAACTATTAAATATGGATTATTAAAATATAAAGGAGACACTAAGAAACCTTTAAGTAATACAATAGATATGGTTTACTGTCCAATATGTGGAGAAAAGCTCAAATATGCTTATTACCACTATGGCAACATTGGTTCATTTCAATGTCCTAAATGCAAATTTGGAACTAATCCATTACAATATAAAGGAACAGATATTAATTTACAATCAAAGTTCATGACTATAAATAACCATTTAGTAAATATTAATCATGGAGCCTTATTTACATCCTATGCTACAACTGCAGCTTATGCTCTATGTAATACCATCGGTTTAGATGAGACTTCAATTCAAAATACTTTAAATAAAAACTATGAAGACTATAACAATGAAAATGTTTTCCAATTAGGCAAAAGAAAAGTTGAAATGCTTGATTCTAAACCTGAAAATGCCCTATCATATGAGCAAACAATTGACTATGTATTAGAGCAAAAAGGAAATTTAACAGTAATAATTGGTTTTGATAACGTTTCTCGTAGATATGACTACAATGATATATCTTGGTTATACGACATTAACTTTTCTAAACTAAAAGATCCTTTCATAGATAAGATAGTCTGCATCGGTAGATTTAAATATGATATAGCTTTAGCCATGGAATACATGGGTATTGATAGTAAAAAGATAATCATAGTTGATAATTATAGAACTGAATTAAAGAATATAATAGTTCATAAAACTAAAGGTAATATTTATACAATAATATTTGTCGACATGATGAATGCTGTTAAAAAAGCTCTAACGGAGGTGAAATAATGAAAACGATAAAAGTATTACACCTATACTACGACTTAATGAATCTTTCAGGAGACTCAGGAAATCTAACAGCCATCATTGAAGGATTAAAAAAACAAAATGTTAAATATACAGTTGATTACTTATCAATAAATAATAAAATAAAATTCAACAAATATGATATTGTCTACATAGGTCATGGTTCTACACCCAATCAAGAAATTGTAAGAAAAGATATTTTAAAATATAAAAAAGATATTAATGAATATATTAAATCTGGAGCATATCTAATAGCTACAGGTAACTCATATGAATTATTTGGACACTCAATTAATGATAAAAAAGCCCTAGGTATATTTAATTTTAATACTACTGAAGTAGATTATAAATTACCATACAATATTGCATTAAGTCATGATAATCGTTTAGTATCTGAAGTATTATATAAAATAAAAGGATTTGAACATCCCATAATTGGATTTATAAATCATGGAAATGAAAATAATAATAAAGAAAATATCTTATTTGATTGTATACAAGGATTTGGATCAAATTCAAAAGCAAAAACAGAAGGAATACATAAATATCATTTCTACGGGACTTATGTATTAGGACCATTATTAATAAGGAATCCATATCTACTAGATAAAATGATAAAAGATATTCTAGATACAAATGCTATACCATATACAGATATAACTAACACAACCCAATATAAAGCCTATAATGAATATCTTAATAATTTTAATATTAAAGAACAATAAAAGTACTTATCACTAAGTACTTTTTATATTCAATATAATTAATATTACTAAGCTGCCTCAGGGACAAGCACCATACGTGAACCATGGCCGCTATACGCACCACCCGGGTCGTTAATGAAGGCGAACACACCAGCAATGCTAGTGTCACTGTAGGCG
>CALMHN010000164.1 GCA_937863745.1 uncultured bacterium
ATGGAATATGGGTATCTAAGTTTGAAGTAACAGGAACAACAAGTGCAATAACATCAAAACCTAATGTTACATCATTAAGAAGCCAAACAGTCGGGAACTTTTGGAATGCTTTAAAATCATATGATACAAGTGATACATCTCATATGATGAAGAATACTGAATGGGGAGCAGTTGTTTATTTATCAGCATCTGCATATGGAAAGAATTCAGAAGTATACATTAATAATGATAGTAATAATATAACAGGATGTGGAGGAACAACAGCAAGTGAAACGAAAACTACTACCTGTACAAATGCCTATGCAAGCGTAACAAGTTATCCTCAGAGTACTACAGGAAATATATCAGGTATATTTGATATGTCAGGTGGTGCATGGGAATATATGGCAGCATATAGATCTGGAACAGTTGGATCAAGTGGATTAACAGTTGATACAATAAATGCTAATAGTAATTATTTTGATATATATAATTCAGCATCTGGTGATACAACATATAATTATAGAATATTAGGAGATGCAACTGGAGAAAACGGACCTATAACTAGTTATCGTAGTTCATGGTATCAGGATTATGCGAGCTTCGTGTATAGTTCTAACCCTTGGTTCGTACGTGGTGGCTACTATAGTGATACTAGCAGTGCTGGTGTGTTCGCCTTCGGTTACTACACGGGTGGTGCGAGTGGCGTCGCTGGTGCGCGTATGGTTCTTGCACCTGAAGCTGCTTAATTGTATTAATTTTGTTGGGAATATAAATATATTCCTTTTTTTATCCAAAATAAAAGAAGCTTAATTGGCTTCTTCATTTTTATCTTCTTTATTGCAATTGCAGTTTTCGCATTCACAGTCATCACATTCGCAGTTTTCATTACAATTACATTTATCATTGCAGTTGCAGTTTTCACCACATTGGCAATCATCACCGCATGTACAAGGTTTTCCTTCTTGACATCCACATGTGCAATTACTAGAGCAGATTTCCTTATTTTCTTTTTCCATATTAGTATCTCCTTTCTTATTAATAAATACTATTAAATAAATTGCTAATTCATTAAACATTTCTTTATTTAATTGGTAAATAGTTTTATTTCCTTTTCTTACTTTGGTTATTAGATTAGCTTCTAATAATATGTCCATATGATGTGATAAAGTAGGTTGAGTTATACTTAAACTATTTAATATATTACAGGCACATAAGTTTTTATTTGCTAATAATTCTAGAATCTTAATTCTATTTGGATCACTTAAGGCTTTAAAAGATAATGTATAATTCATATAATCTCCTATATAGACGTTTGTCTATATATATATGAATATAGATGATTATCTATTAAAAATCAATGATTTTGTTAAAAATATGACAAATTTTGAGAAATTCGCGTTATTACCTTTAATAAATATTATTAGAGGGTGATTTTATGGCGGCAATTTCTAATGAAGAAATTAATTCTATTATGAATGCTGCCAACATATTAGATGTAATTAGCTCGTATGGTGTTAACTTTGAGAAAAAGGGAAATAATTATTTTGCTAAATGTCCTTTTCACGAAGATAATCATCCATCTTTTTGTGTAAATCTAGAGAAGCATATTTATACATGTTTTGAATGTCATAGAACTGGTAATGTTTTTTCTTTTGTTCAAGATTATGAAAATGTTTCATTTTTAGAAGCCGTTAGGATTGTTGCTGATAAATCAGGAATTGAAGTTAATCTTGGGGAAACTCATGTTTCTAGATATGAAAGTAATTATGAGGCTGTAGATTTAGCATCAAAATATTATGCTAATAATTTAAAAGCATCAATTGGTAAGAAAGCGCGTGAATATTTAAATAAACGTGGACTTAATGATGATATTATTAATGAATTTGAAATTGGTTTTGCATCTAATGATAGTAATACATTAACTAAGTTACTTCTTACTAAAGGTTTTAGTGAAAATGTGTTGGTTGATTCGGGTTTATCTCAAAGAGGTAATAGCCTTTATGATTTATTTAGAAATCGTGTTACATTTCCTATTCATGATCCAAGTGGTAAAGTTGTAGGATTTTCTGCTCGTATATATGAAGATGTAGATGAAGCAAAGTATATTAATACTAAAGAGACACCGATATTTAAAAAAGGTGAAATATTATTTAATTATCATCGTGCAGTTAATGAGGCAAGAAGATTAGGATATTTAATATTAGTTGAAGGACAAATGGATGCTATTAGAGTATATGCTAGTGGTGTTAAAAACGTTGTTGCAACAATGGGTACAGCATTAACTAAAGATCATGTTAAATTACTTAGTCATTTAAATGTCAAATGTGTTTTATGTTTTGATAATGATGATGCGGGTGAAAAAGCAACCATTAAAAATGGAGATATATTGGATGAAGCCCATGTTGAAATGTCTGTCTTAAGATTAAGCGGGGCTAAAGATCCAGATGAGTATATATTAAAATATGGTGCTGATAAATATGTTGATGCCGTTAAGAATGCAATATCTTATTTTGATTTTAAATTAGGATATTTAAAGAAAAATAAAAACTTTGATAAAGTTGATGATGTATCTTTATATATTAATTCAGTTATTAGTGAATTAAATAAGAGTAAAGATCAGGTACTTATAGATTTAACTGTTAATAAATTAGCTAATGAATATGGTGTTGATAAGAACGTTTTATTAAATAAAATTGTTAAAGTTGAACCGGTTAAAGTTATTAAGGTTGAAGAGAAACCTAAAGTTAAATTAAGTAAATATATGAAGTTATGTGAAGTATTACTTTATTATATGATTAATGATGTTAAATATATAAAGTTATATGAACAAGAATTAGCTTATATTCCTAATGATAAATATGCTGGTGTTGCAGAAGATATACTTGCTTTTTATCTAAAATATAATTATATTAGTATAGCAGATTTTATTAGTTATGAAGCATTGCTAGATAATTATGATTTAGTTACAAGTATTATAGATAATAATATAGATTTGGAATTAAGTGATAATGAATATGTTGGTATAATTCAAAAAATTAAAGTTTGGATTAATGAAAATAAAATATCTGAACTTAAGGAAAAAGTTAAAACAACAAGTGACATAAATGAAAAGTTAAAACTGATGGATGAGATTGCAGTTTTAAAGAGGAAGGGTGTATAGTTTATGAAAAAAGTTAAAGAAAATAATGAAGAGGTTAAACAAGTAAGTATGGATTTAGGAGATGAAACTCCTGCAGTAAAGGAAATCAAATCATTTGATGATCGTAAGGCTGAATTACTTGAGGAAGGTAAGAAGACTGGTTTTATTACATTCGAAAAATTAGCTTCTGCTTTATCTGGTTTGGAGATGGATGCTGATTCATTAGATAATTTATATAATGAATTAATGGCAGCAGGTATTAATGTTGTTACTGAAGAGGATGCATCTAATCCGGATGATGCAGGTAATGATGTTGTAGTTTTATCTGATGAAGATTTAACTAAAGATGTTAATATTAATGATCCAGTTAGAATGTATTTAAAAGAAATAGGTCGTATTCCTCTTTTAAGTTCTCAAGAAGAGGCTGAGGTATCTCAAGCTGTTGAAAATGGTGAAGATGGTGCTCGTAATAGATTAGCAGAATCTAACCTTCGTCTTGTTGTTTCTATAGCTAAACGTTATGTTGGTAGAGGATTATTATTCCTTGATTTAATACAAGAGGGTAATATTGGTCTTATGAAGGCTGTAGAAAAGTTTGATTATGGTAAAGGATATAAGTTCTCAACATATGCTACTTGGTGGATTAGACAAGCTATTACTCGTGCTTTAGCTGATCAAGCTAGAACTATTCGTGTTCCTGTTCATATGGTTGAAACAATTAATAAGATGGCTCGTATTCAAAGACAAATGACTCTTGAATTAAATCGTGAACCAACTGAAGATGAAATAGCTAAGAAAATGGGTATTTCTGTTGATAAAGTTAGAGAAGTTATTAAGATTAGTCAAGATCCAGTATCTCTTGAAACACCTATTGGTGAAGAAGATGACTCTCATTTAGGTGATTTTATTAAAGATGAGTCTAGTTTAAGTCCTGAAGAATATGCAACTAATGAAATATTAAAAGAAGAAATTAATGATGTACTTGATACACTTCAACCAAGAGAAAAACAAGTTCTTGAATTGAGATTTGGTTTAACTGATGGAACATGTTATACACTTGAAGAAGTTGGTAAACGTTTCAATGTTACTCGTGAAAGAATTAGACAAATTGAAGCTAAGGCTTTAAGAAAATTAAGACATCCATCACGTGCTAAGAAACTTAGAGATTTTATGGTGGATTAAGATGATTAGTGTTAGATTAGAATCACTTGCTACTTATGTAAATTATAATGATAAGATTATTGATATTGGATGTGATCATGCTTTATTAGATATTTATTTAGTTAAGAATAAATTGGTTAGAAGTATTATTGCTTGTGATATTCATGAGGGTGCATTAGAGAGTGGAAAGAATAACGTTAGTAAGGAAAATTTAAGTGATAAGATAGATCTTCGTTTAGGAGATGGTCTTAGTGTTCTTAAGAAAAATGATGTTGTTAATACTATATTAATTTCTGGTATGGGAACATCAACAATTGTAGAAATACTTAATAATCCTTATTTAACTAATATTAATAAACTTATTATTCAATCTAATAATGATCATATGGAACTTAGGAAAAAAATAACTAAGTTAGGTTTTGAAATTAAAAGTGAAAGTTTTATTGTAGATAATAATAAACATTATATTAATATTGTATTTGTAAGAGGAGAACATAAATATTTAGAAAGAGAATTTAGATATGGACCTATTCTTATACATAATAAAGCATATTTACAATTTGAATTAGATAATTGTAATAAAATATTATCTTATATTCCTAAGAATAAATTTATATTAAGATTTAAATTGAAGAAGGAAATTAGGTTAATTAAGAAATTAATGAAATAATAAATTTAGGGGGTTAAATTTTTGAAGAAGTTTGATAATAAAGCAGAAGTTTTAGCAATCGTTGGGATGGCTACTACTTCTATAATATCTACGGCAACATGTGGCTTAATTTTAACTAGTCATTGTAAAAATAATAAAGTAGAAGCAGAATCTTCTATTGAAAGTAGTGTTTCTACAAATGATATAAGTGATGCTTTGGATAAAAATAGATATAAAGCATATTTATATGAATATTTAGGTTATAAATTTTATGCTGTAAGTGATAAACATAATATTAATGACTTTGCTAGAACTGATGATTATATTGTTGTTAATGATGAACAAAAGAAGTTATTAGATTTTATGGTTAGTAATAAATTATTAAGCGTAAGGTTAAATAAAAATAAATTAGTAGATGAAGAATTTGATAATTTGCAATCAACTATTTTATATGATGCAATAGATAAGAAAACTGGTGAACATTGTAATTTATTTATAAGTTATGCTGATCCTAATAAATATTCTTATACGGGTGATGTATATGTTTCTCAAACTTTATATATTGCAGATAATATAATTACTAATAGTGATGGAAAATATGAAGTAGTTGAAAGCCCTGAACTTGGTAGTATTGCCCATAATAAAGAATATAAGTATTTTTCTACTGATTATGAAGAAACTCATTTAGTACATGCTGATATGGATGTAAGTGGTAATGAGATAGCTCCTGGTGTTCATAAAGTTAGACAAAGAGTTATTGGTATAAATTAATAGTAAATAGCAAATAAGATTGTTTGGGTTGATTTTTTATAAAAACTATATTATAATCTTATTTGTTATTTGATTACGTCTGAGTAGCTCAGCTGGATAGAGCACTCGCCTTCTAAGCGAATGGTCAGGAGTTCGAATCTCCTCTCGGACACCATTTAGTACATTTAAACTAACGATAATTCGTTAGTTTTTTGTTTTTTACTCCAGAATTTACTCCCACTTGCATTTTAAAAATCATTGATTTTTTTGTATTATGATTTTTTTTTTATTAAAAAAGATTTTTTATAGGTGTTTATGTATGATAAAATTATTTTTGTAAGGTAAGGTTAGTTATATGAAATGTAGTAAATGTGGAAAAGAACTAGAGAATGATTGGACTTTTTGTCCATATTGTTCTCATAGAAAAATTAATAAGAAAAGTATAATAATTATTGTAATTTTAGTAATTATTATTTGTATTATATTTGGATCTTTTTTTATTAAATAATATGACATCTCAATCTAATAATTTAGAATCGACTTTAATTCGTGAGATGATATTTGATAAAAGTTATAAATTATAAAGTTAATAATATGATGGAGAAGGATGGAATATTTATGTATTGTAAAAGGTGTGGAAAGAAAATAAATGATGAATGGAAGTATTGCCCTTATTGCAAAGAAAGTCTTACTGAAGAAAATATAGGACATGATGAAATGGAAAATAAAAATATGATTAATAAGGTAAATAATGAAGTAAAAATATATTCATTAATTTTTATTATTAGCATGATATGTACATTTGCTATTTATAAATATTTTTATATATTTTTTCTAGTTTCTTTGATAACTATAGCTATAGGATTTATTAAATATCCATTTAATAATATTATAAAATTACTTTTTAAAATATTTATTGTATTTTGTATAATTTGTGTTTTGTTAATTGTTACTTTTATTTTTGGTTTTATAAGTCTTATTTCTTCTTTCGGTTCGTTGTTATAGTGTTATACTAATATTAGTGGAGATTTTATGGAAGATTTTTATGATAAATTGAGTAAATTAATTAATGAATTGAAAACTAAAGATATCAAGGCTTGTAAATCACTTGATGAGGTTGATGAGGTAACTTCAGCATATGAGGAGTATTTTTCTAAACTTGAATGTGTTAGAGAACTTGATCCTGAGATAATGATGTATTATTTATCTTTTGTTTCAATGGTTCATGAGTTGAACTATTTAACAGTCAAACAAAAGGCATTGATAATGCTATCATCGGCTGCTATTTGTAAAATGTTTAAGAAAATTGGAACAACAAATTACGATGAATTATTAATGCTAAGTGCTAGTTCTGCTGATATGGATATTGAAGATTATCCTTTCTATTTAGCGGTATTATCGGATAAAAAAGTTTCGTCGGGAATAGTTTCAAAAACTAAAGATTTAGATGAGCAAGTTGATATTGCTTATGACGTTACATGTAAGATGGATGAATTCCCAGACGATTTTATTACAGCGGATAATTATGATGACATGTGTAATAGTGCAATGGATGTTATTAAAAATTATAAATTAGGAAATCAAAGATAGAGTGAGTAATCATTCTTTTTTTAACAAATTTAAAAAAATGATTAGGTTATTTAGGTTATATGTGATATACTACTTAAGTTTAGAAAAGGGGATTTTTATGAAATTCGAAGATTTAGGTTTTAATAGTGTCCTATTAGAAAATATTAAAAAAGAAAATTATGAGGTAGCTACAGGTATTCAAGAGCTTGTAATTCCTTTAATATTGGATGGAAAAGATGTAGTTGGTGTTGCTCAAACAGGTACTGGTAAAACTGCTGCTTTTGTTCTTCCTATATTAGAAAATATGATTAGAGAGAATCATGAACTTGGTTATACTAAGGTTTTAGTTATGAGTCCTACTAGGGAACTTGCTATTCAAACTAGAGATGCATTTAAAGATTTTGGTGCTGGTTTAGATTATCGTAGTATTGCTTTACTTGGTGGTGTTAAAACTAGAGAACAAGCAAGTATTTTGAAAAAAGGTATGGATATAATTGTTGCTACACCAGGTAGATTATTAGATTTATTAGATCGTCATAAAGTTGATTTATCTAGAGTAGAATATTTAGTATTAGATGAAGCTGATACTATGCTTGATATGGGATTTATTAATGATATTAAAACTATTATTAAACATTTACCTAGTCAAAGAGAAACAATGTTATTTTCAGCTACTATGGCACCTGCTATTGAAGCTTTAACAACTGATTTTATGAATAATCCTATTAATGTAAAAGTAGAAGCTACTGAGGTTCCTACTATTATTGATCAAAAAGTTTATTTTGTAGATAGAGATAATAAAGTTAATTTATTATTTGATATATTAAATACTAGAGAACCAGTTCCTACTTTAATATTTACTAGAACTAAAATAGGTGCTGATAAGTTAGAGAGAGAATTTAATGATTATGGAATTAAAGTATCTGTTATACATGGTGATAAGAGACAATCTAATCGTGCTCGTGCTTTAAAGGACTTTAAAGAAGGAAAAACTTATATTTTAATTGCTACTGATATTGCAGCTCGTGGTATTGATATTAATGGTTTAACTCAAGTAATTAACTTTGATATTCCTGAGTTTGCTGAAGATTATGTTCATAGAATTGGTAGAACTGGTAGAGCTGGAATTCATGGTACATCATTTACTTTCTGTAGTAGTAATGAAATATATAGATTAAAAAATATTCAAGAATTAACTAAGATGGATATGGAAGAAGTTGAACATGCTTATCCAATGACAAAGAAACCTTCATCTCATTCAGATTCTAGAGGACGTAGAAGTAGAACTGATAAAGGAAGTAATTATAAGAAAGATGATCATAAAGACTTTAAGAGAAATGATCATAAAGATAATGATTATAAAAGAAGAGATAATGATTTTAAAAAGAAAGAATTCGATTATAAATTTGATAAAGATAAAGTTGATTATGGTAAAAAGAATTATCCTAAAAGAAGAAATAAAAGCGATGTAAATAATAATCAAGTAAGCGAAGAAGAACGTTTAGAAATGAAGAAAACTCGTGATTTTAGAAAATTCAATCATGATGATAGAGATAATGATAATTCTAGATATGGTGATAAAAAGAGAAGTTCTAATTATTCTAGATCTGGAAGTCGTGGATCATTTAATCATTCAGGCAAATCTGATTCAAGAAGTCATGGATCATTTAATCATTCAAATGGTTCAAGAAGTCATGGTTCATTTAGTCATTCAGGTAACTCTAGTTCAAGAAGTCATGGTTCATTTAATCGTTCTAGTAATAGATCAAATTATTCAAATAAATCAGAAAGGGCTTAGGCTCTTTTTTTTGTTGTAATAATTTTTCCTTAGTGGTAGTATAGGTAGACGTTTGGGGATAAATATGATGACAATTGTAAAGAGTAAAAAAAATATTAGAGTTTTGGTTGGTTCATTACTTATGAGTTTTATGTTGACGGGTTGTAGTAGTGAAGATATTTTAGTTCAACATAGTATGATACCAACTAGTATTGAAACTGTATATGAAAATGATGATGTAATTAATATAAATGATTTAGCTGATGATTATGCATATGTTTTTTATTATGAAAAAAATAATAATTATTATTGGGATATAAAATTTATAAAAGCTGTAGATTGTTCTAATAGGGAAACTTTTGGATTTTCTGGGAAGACTTATTATGATCTATTAGGTGGTGGTTTATATTGTATTGCACCAGACACTAGTGAGTTTAGTAAGATAGATGATTACAACTATAAAAATTATAAGGATAGAAATAAGTTAAAGTTGGATAATATAAAGGATATAATTGAAGAATATAAAGATAATGA
>CALMHN010000165.1 GCA_937863745.1 uncultured bacterium
CTTAATGAAATTATCAAATCCTATTTCTTCAACATTATCTATAGGATTACAAATAATAATACTTTTCTTAAAATAGATATCTGAATAACTATTTAATAAGTTGTTTTTCATAAACATACTAACATAGTCATGTTTTTCTCTTGTCTTAACAACAATTCCCTTAGTTAAATCTAAACGATCAATTAAATAACTAGGCATTGAATAGCATTGAATAGTTTTAATATATTTATTATCTAATAAAGATTCAAACAAACTATAAGGAACAGCACTATCTTCTTTGAAATCTATTTTATTTATATGTTCCCAATAATTGACAAGCTTCATTAAGGTTAAAACATCATCAAATTGATTAATTTGGACTGTTGTAATGTTTTCTTTAATTATTACAACATTAAGAAATGATGCTACCAATTCAAGATTATCTTTAATATATGAAACAGAGAATTTTAATTCCTTAATATCAATAACATCAGTTTTATTTAAACTTTCTTCTGATAAGTCATTTTTAACTTTATTAATAACAATAGTATCTTTGCTTAATTTAAAACCATAATTGTAATTCACTTGCTAGCACCTTCTATTCTCTATAATCTTATCATAATTATAAAAGTATTACTATTATTATTGAAATACTTTTCGACAAATTATATAATGTATTTGTTAGTGTATGAGGATGGGGGAATCTAGAATGGGCAACAAAATAAAAGATATACTAGAAAAGGGAAATTTAGGTAGCCATCTTTGTCTGTCAGAACTATATGCTTTAGCGTGCGTGGAAGATTTTAATTCTTTTTGCGCATTTTTTTTGGAAGAAATTAATGATAATACTATAGAAGAAATAAGTGGCTACAACGAGTTATTACATACTTTCTTATATCGTTTAAGTGATGAAGTTAAAAGCAATGATGAAGTAACTCAATTGAAAGTGTTATTTAAACACATTATAAAAGTAACTAAAGATGCATTAAAGCCATATAATAAAAAAGAAAAAGAGTTAGATAATGTTTACTATGAATTAAAAAAATTAGAGTTTAATATTAATTCCAATTGTAACTATCTAGATTGCTTATACTATATTAAATTTGAAAATGAATCAGCTGTAGTCTTCGATTTTCTCGTAAATAAAATAAAAAATGCGACAGCTATGTATCGTATATTTGAAAGTCATCCAAATCTTGTTAATACAAAAAACATCTATGGGGATTCTTTATTAAAAATAATCACAGATTACTATATTAAAAATATTGATAAAATGAAGAAAGAAGATATTACTTATTATAAAAGATTAATGATGATGATTTTAGAGAACAAATCATTGATTGTTATACCAAGTGAATTAAATCTAATCATGACAAATGTTGAATATCGTTTAAGAAGTGCAAAACCTGAGCACAAGGTAGATTTAGAATTTGTGGGTAAAGTAATTGAAACCCATTGCCCAATGATGGATGACGTTAACGTTACCGCTATTGATCATTCACTTGAACCATCACCAGTAGATATTATTATTCATGATCCTGATAAGAGATTAGACCTAAGAGGATTGAAGACCTTTACAATAGATAAAGTAAGAAATCCCGAAAAAATTGAGCATTTATTTGATGATGCTTTTAGCATAAGTGCGGGCACTGATGGATATTATTATTTATATGTTCATGTAGCTGATGCTGATTCCCTAATTAAAAGAGATTCTGAATTAGATAAACATATGCGATCAATTGGAGATGCAATTAATACATCCAAATATAAAAGGCCAATTCTTGATTATAAAATAGGTAATAAAATATCACTTCATCAAGGTGAAGATCGTAATGCTTTAACATTTTATATAAAAATAGATGAAAATGGTAGGATTGTAAATACTAAATTTTTCAAATCAATTATTAATGTTGATTGTAATCTAAGTGAGGGTAGTGCCAATGCTATCATGCATCGTAAAGAAGATAATCGATCATCATATTTAAATTTAATGTATTTTGTTGCTAAAAAGCTTAGAAGATATTCATCAATAAAGAAACATGATTCACGCAATAAAGCACATGATATAATCGATTCATTTAACTTTGCTCCTGATATTGCAACAGCTAAATATTTCAAGAAGAATGACATTGTTTTTCCTTATAAAAACTTCGAAGGTAAAATAACTGATGGAAGTATCTATTTAAGCGATATTAGAAATTTTGAAGAAGAAAGAGAATTAAGCCAATTATCACATGAATTAATTTTATCACTAATAGAAATTAGGAATCGAATTGACTATGATACAATATGCAAAGGTAATTCTTTATATAAAGGAAATCCTGTAGGAAATGTAGGCAATCCTTTAAGACAATATATTTCATTAGAAACAGATCGTTTAATAAAAGATTTGGTAATTGATGAGAAAAACAATTTCAGTTATTGGAATGAAAGAATCGAAGAAGATTGTATTGAATATACAGAGACAAGTGCAAAAATTAAAGAATTATATAAAAAATAAAATAATAGTACAATTTATAAATTTTACATGTTATAATATAGGCTGTTAAAGGGTATATAGATATGGATTTAAGAGAAGTACGTGAATTCTTAAAAGATACATTTGGTTATATAATAATAGCTGTAATTATCTTTTTATTAATTGTATATGTAGTAGCTTTCCATCAAGTAATTGGACCATCAATGAATCCAACTTTGAGTGATGGAAATATTATGCTCGTAAATAAACTAGTTTATCATTTTAGAGAGCCTAAAAGATATGAAATAATTGAGTTCAAACATAATGAAAAAATCTATATTAAAAGAGTAATTGGATTACCTGGAGAAAATATTGTATATAAAGATGGAATACTTTATGTTAATGGCATAGAAACTAAAGATTCTTTTAGCAATATAACAGCTGATTTTTCTTTAAGTAGTTTAGGAACTGATGTAATACCTGATAACTATTATTTAGTATTGGGAGATAATCGTTCCAATAGTGAAGATAGCAGGATGATAGGTCTTATCTCTAGAGATGAAATTGTAGGTAATGCAAACCTAAGAATATTTCCTCTAAAATAGGAATCTATAATTAAATAATTATTTGGGTGGGTGTAAATATGGTAAATTTAAAAAGCAAAAGATAAAGGTAAAAGTAGTATGTTATTTGTGCCCTTATTTTTTGTTTTTTTAATGTCATATTCATCGAAAGCAATTAATGATATTAGCAATTTGTCCATTGGCTAATAATCATTGATAAAAAAGAGAAGGAAGTGTTAAAAATGGATAAAAAGAAACTATTTGCAATTGCTTTATTTCTAATCATGGGTCTATTTATGTTCTCATATGCCAATCCAGTAAGTGATAATACATCATTACTAGATGATAACAATAATAACTCATCAAGTGAAACTGGAACAACTGCAAATAAAACAGAAACCACAACTACGGATAATACTCAAAGTACTACAACTAATACTACAACTAGAAGAACAAGAATATTTGTTGCTCCTATTGTAAGACCACTTGTAGAAGAACCTAAGGTTTATGCTTTAGCATTAAATGGTAAGGAAGTAACAACTCTTGAAGTTGGTTCAACTTACACAGAAGAATATGCTGCGCTAACCTTAAACAATGCAGATGTTACAAGTAACATTGAACCTAGTACCATTAAATTTACAGCTAAAGGAAGTACAACTTCTATTCCTGTAACTAAAGTTGATACTACTGTTCTTGGAAGTTATGAATTAACTTACATCTATAAGACAGGTGAAAATACCTATGCTCCAAGCGTAAATGATTCAACAAAAACTTTTGTAACAAGAACAATCAATGTAGTAGATACTACATCACCAGTAATAACTTTAAATGGAGAAAATGAAATTACCATTGAAGCTGGTTCTGAGTATAGCGAATTAGGTGCTACAGTAACAGATAATTTCGATGAAAAAATCGAAGATGTTCAACCTACGATTATTAAGTATACAGGTGAATCTGATGCTGTAACAATGGTTGTAAAAACTATTGATACAACAAAAGTTGGAACATATGTAGTCGAATATACAGCCAAGGATTCATCTAATAATGAAGCAAAGACATCAGATACAAAAAATAATAAAGTTATTAGAACCATTAAAGTAGTAGATACAACTGCTCCAAGTATTGAATTAAATGGAGAAGCAGAAGTAACTTTAGAAGTTAAGAATGAATATAATGAATTAGGTGCTATAACTAATGATATCGTTGATGGAACAACACCAGTAGTAATAACTGGAAATGTTGATACAACAAAATTAGGAACATATACCTTAACATATACAACAACTGATTCACATAATAATACATCTAGTATAAAAAGAATTGTAAAAGTAGTAGATACAACTGCTCCAATTATTGAATTAAATGGAGATTCAACAATTAATGTTGAAGTAAATACAACTTATAACGAATTAGGTGCTACTGTAACAGATAATTATGATGCTACAGTAACTAAACAATATCCAATTGTAATCTGGGATATAACTGATGGTAAGAGAACAATCGTTAAATCAATTGATACAACAAAACTTGGAAAATATCGTTTAATGTATCTTGCAAAAGATTCATCAGGCAACCAAACATTAGATAAAAACAATTTATCACATGACTATGTATATCGTTATGTTAATGTTGTTGATACAACTGCTCCAATTATTTCTTTAAATGGAGGAAATATCACACTTGAAGCTGGTTCAACTTATACAGAATTAGGTGCAACAATGACTGATAACTATGATGCAACTAATAATCATTTGGAGCCTACTGAAATACTTTATCGTACATCTATGAGTTCTCACGGAACACCTGTTACCAGTGTTAACACTTTAGTTCCTGGCGTTTACTCATTAAAATATACTTGCAAAGATTCATCAGGAAATATATGTGAATTAACTAATAGTAAAAATGAAAAGAGATATAAGATTATACGTTATGTAACCGTTGTTGATACAACTGCTCCAACTATAACTTTAAATGGAAAAAATGACATTACTATTGGAGTAAATAGTTCATATAAAGATGAAGGTGCCACTGCTAGTGATATCGTTGATGGCAATGTTACAGTAAATGTATCAGGAACTGTTGATACAACAAAACTTGGTAATTATACTCTAACTTATACAGCAACTGATTCACATAATAATACATCAAGTGTAACAAGAACTATTCACGTTGTTGATACAATTGCTCCAGTTATATCTCTAAATGGAGATGAAAATATTACTGTTGAAGCTGGTTCAACTTATACTGAATTAGGCGCTACAGTAACTGATAATTATGATGCTACAGTAACTAAACAATATCCAATTGTAATCTGGGATATAACAGATGGTAATAGAACAATCGTTAAATCAATTGATACATCAAAGGTTGGAGAATACCAATTAATGTATATTCATAAAGATTCATCAGGTAATCAAGCCTTAGATAAGAACAATTCAACACATAATTATCTTTATCGTTATGTTCATGTAGTAGATACAACATCACCAAGTATTACTTTGAATGGTGATGCTGATATGACTATTGAAGCTGGATCTAAATTTGTTGATCCAGGAGTAACAGCAAAAGATATCGTTGATGGAAATACTAAAGTCGTAACAACAGGAAGCGTAAATACACTAAAACCTGGAACTTACGCATTAACATATACAACAACAGATTCACATAATAATACATCAAGTGTAACAAGAACTATCCATGTTATTGATACAACTGCTCCAGTTATAACATTAAATGGTAAATCTTCAGTTATTGTTGAATTAGGTTCAACTTACAATGATGCTTCCGCAACTGCTAGTGATATCGTTGATGGAAATGTAAAAGTTAATGTTGTAGAAAATACAGTTAATACAAATAAAGTAGGAACTTATAAGGTTGTTTATTCAGCAACAGATTCAAGTAATAATACTTCTACTTCTACAAGAACAGTTGAAGTAAAAGATACAACAGCACCAACTATTAAATTAAACGGAGATGCGCGAATTAAGATTAAAATAAATAAAGGTTATACTGAATATGGTATAAGTGTAAGTGATTTAAGTGAATGTAATGACACTGTAATTGTAATAAATTATACAGAACCATATGGTACATCTAGTGAAGTGGTTTCAAGTATTGATACAAAGAATGTAGGAACATATTTAATTACTTATACAGTCCAAGATATCTATGGAAACACATCAACTGTAACTAGAAGATTAATAGTAGATCAATGGTTGAATGAAATTCCAAATATTAAAATCGATGAATACATGAATGGTAGTTCAATAGGATTTTGGAATGATGAAATAGAAATTAATTCGTCTATGCCAACATTCACTGCAAGAGCATATGATTATTTTGATGACAAAATAATGCATTATACAGAAATTAATCAAAGCAAAATAACAATTGATACAACTGCCTTAAATATTGCTAAAAAAGGTACATATAAAGTAACATTTACAGCTGTTGATTGGGCTGGTAATGTAAAAACAGTAACTGAGAAAATAAAGGTTGTTGATACAACTAAACCAGTTATAACTCTTGATACTAATAATTTAGTAAGTACAAAGGTGAAAAAAGATTTATATCTTAATTTGCCAACAGCAGTTGTTACTGATAATTCAGGAGAAAAATTAACAGCTTATATTTCTGATTATGATGTTGAATATGAACCATATTATTCTCATTTTACGCTTAAGTATCACAAATATATTAAGTCGGTAACATATACAGCAAAAGATTCAAGTGGTAATAAAGCAGAATATACTTATACATTACCTACAAGATATCAATTATATTAATTATATTAATTATATTAAAAATGCTATCGGAAAGATGGCATTTTTATTTGGACTATATTTTTAAGCAAATTTGTAATATAATTATAAATGGAGTTGAGTTATATGGCTTATATGAAGTTCAAAGAACTTACAAAGTATTTCGATTTCAATGAAGAAATTGATAAGAAAGAATTACCCAAATATGTATTAGATTATTTAGATGATGGGGAAGAAATATACAAAGCTTATAGAACAAAAAGAGATAAGGCAATATTCACAAATAAGAAAATGGTTTTATTTGATGTTGATCCTGTCTTTAATTCTAAAAAGATACATATTATACCTTATTATTCCATTTCCAGTGGATCAGTAGAATTTGGTAATTCAGATGGATCTATACAATTAGCATTTGATTCAGGATATCAAATAAGATTGGACTTTGTGAAACTAGATTCAGAAGAGAAAACGCAACTAAGATTATTATATATGTATATGATGAATACGGTTATTAAAAAGACAAAATAAGAAGGCTAACAAAACTTGTTAGTTTTTTTATTTAATATATTTTATTTCTAAAATATATATGATACAATTCTATTAGAATAAGAGGTGTATGTATGGATAAGTTAAGTTTAGACGTAGCTCAAAGTATATTTGAAAGTGACGCATTTTATCCAGTTGTTATTTTATTATTAGTATTATTGATTGTTGTTTTTATTGTTTTAATCTTTAAAGACAAATTTAAACATAAAAATAAAGATGTTTCAGAAAGTACTTCAAATGTTGCTGCATCAGGTGTACCCGATGTACCAATGAAGGCTGCTGAACCAGCAGTTCCCGTTGCACAAGCACCAGTTGAAACACCTGCTGATTTACCTTTTGTAAACGTTCCTATAAATAAGATGGATGATACTCCAATTAATATAGATGAACCTGCAGCAGTAGTTGAAACTAATATTCCAACAGAAGTAGTAAATATTACAACACCAACAACTCCAGTCGTTGAAGCAAATGTTGCTCCTACAGAAGTAGTCAATGTTAGTGTTCCAAGTGCACCTGTAGTGGAAACAAATGTTGCTCCAAGTGAACATGTTAATTTAGACTTAGGAACAGGTATTATACCTCAAGAAGTAGGAACTCCTGCTGCCAATCCTGATGCTAATGTAACACCAATTATAAGTACACCTGTAACTCCAGTTATAAATCCAACACCAGTTGTACCTATAACTCCAGTTCAAACGGTTTCAACTCCTGTTACACCAGTTGTAAATTCAGGATTAAACTTTAACAATGTTGTTACCCCAACACCAGTTGCAACACCTAATGTTGCTTTTGGAAGTATGCCTTCAGCAAATACAACAATAAATACAAATCCAGTTGTTCAACAAACTCCAAGTTATTCTACTGAAAAAACTGAAGTATTTAACGTTAATGATTTTAATGCAGAAGCATCTAAACAAGAAGAGGCTACTAAAAATCAAGTGATGAGTGAAGCTAATAACTTAATATCATCAATCATGAATGGAAATAACACATCTAACCAATAGGTGTGTTTTTTTGACGATTAAATGACACTTCCGCTTGATAAAATGGTGATTTTTTGCTATGGTTGATAAAGGTGAGATATATGGCAGAGAAGAAATATGATGCTAGTTCTATTAAGATACTAGAAGGTTTGGAAGCAGTTAGAAAAAGACCTGGTATGTATATTGGATCTACAGATAAAAAAGGTTTACATCATTTAGCTTGGGAAATTATTGATAATGGTGTTGATGAAATAATCAATGGCCATGGTAATACAATAAAAGTCATCATGAATAAAGATGGTTCTTTAACTGTTGCTGATAATGGACGTGGTGTACCTATCGGTATGCATGCATCTGGTAAATCTACTCCTGAAGTAGTTTATACAATACTACATGCAGGTGGCAAGTTTGAAGAAGGAAACTATAAAGTTTCAGGTGGATTACATGGCGTTGGTGCTTCCGTTGTTAATGCTTTGTCTGATTGGATGGATGTCATAATCTATACAGATGGTAAAATATCAGAAATTAAATTTAAAAATGGTGGAGAAATCGATCAACCACTTAAAACAATAGGAACATCTAAGCATACAGGTACAATTGTAACTTTTATGCCTAATTATAAAATATTTAAGAATTCTCAATTCTCATTTACAACATTATGTGAAAGAATGCAGGAAAGTGCTTTTCTATTACCTCAATTAACTATTGAACTTGAAAATAAAACAATGGGTGAGGATGACAAAGTAACATATCATTATGAGGACTCCCTTGTTGCCTTCGTTAATTATATGAATGAAGATAAAAATTCACTACATCAAGTTGTACCAATTCATGGAGAAAAAAATGGTATTGTGGTAGATATTGCTCTTCAATATACTGATTCTTATAATGAAACTATTGAATCTTTTGTTAATAATGTAAAAACTATTGATGGAGGTTCACATGAGGTAGGCTTTAAATCAGGAATTACCAAGATATTTAATGAATATGCTCGTGATAATGGTATTCTTAAAGCTAAAGATTCCAATTTTGATGGAACTGATGTCCGTGAAGGTTTAACAGCCGTGATTAATTTGAAAATACCAGAAGAACTTTTACAATTTGAAGGACAAACTAAAGGAAAACTTGGAACACCTGAAGCAAGACCAGTTGTTGAAAATGTTGTTTATGAAAACTTAAAGTTCTATTTACAAGAACATAAAGCCGATGCAATGGCTATACTTGATAAGATGTCAGGTTCTAAAGTTGCTCGTGAAGCCGCTCGTAAGGCTCGTGATGAAGCAAGACTTGGAAAGAACAAGAAGAAAGAACAAGCAAGTTTATCAGATAAATTAACACCACCACAAACAAAAAATTCTAAAATAAATGAATTATTTATAGTTGAGGGTACATCTGCCGGTGGATCAGCAAAACAAGCTAGAGATCGTAAGTATCAAGGAGTTTTACCTTTAAGAGGTAAGGTTTTAAATACTGAAAAAGCATCTTTAGCAGATGCCTATAAAAATGAGGAATTAAATACTCTTATTCATTGTATTGGTGGAGGAGTAGGTTCTGATTTTGATTGTAAGTATATTAACTATGATAAAGTTATAATCATGACCGATGCCGATGATGATGGATGTCATATTCAATGTCTATTATTAACATTCTTCTATAGATTTATGAGACCTTTAATTGAAGAAGGACATTTATATATAGCTATGCCTCCTTTATTTAAAGTAACATTACCAAATAAAGACTTTAAATACTTCTATACTAATGAAGATTATAAAGAATATACAGCAACGTTAAAGACTAGTTACACAGTACAAAGATATAAAGGACTTGGTGAAATGAATCCTGAACCATTACGTGTAACAACCATGGCTCCTGAATCAAGAAACCTAATTAAAGTTAATATTAATGATGCTGCATTAGCAGAAAAGAGAGTTTCTGTTTTAATGGGAGATGCTGTTGAACCACGTAAGGATTGGATCAATGAAAATGTTGACTTCTCTCTAGAAGATGAATTCCAAATAGATTAATTTTATAAATATTAATTGCTAGTTTTCTAGCAATTTTTTTCTTTTTGAATCAATATCCATGATATAATTATTACAGGATGTGATTAAGGTGAACGATTCAAATATCAAGTATTATTCAGTCAGTCAATATAATGAATCTATTAAGCGTTTTTTAGATGAGCAACCAGGTTGCCAAGATGTTCACTTAAAGGGAGAAATATCAAACTTTAAAGGAGCAACAAAAGGACATCTTTACTTTACTTTAAAAGATGAAGAATCACGTATTAATGCCGTTATGTTTTCTTCTAGTGCAGGTCATTTGGAATTTAGTCCTAAAGATGGCGATGAAGTATTAATCGATGGTAGAATTTCTGTTTATGTTGCAACCGGAACTTATCAAGTATATGTTAATCGTATGGTATTAGATGGCAACGGAGATTTATTAAAGAAACTTGAAGAGTTAAAAACTAAATTATCCAAAGAGGGTTTATTTGATAAATCACACAAGAAACAAATACCCAAATATCCAAGTCGAATAGGAATTGTAACAGCTCCTAACAAGGCGGCAATTAAAGATATTTTAAGTACAATTAAAAGACGTTATCCATTATGTGAAACCATTTTGTTTCCAGCATTAGTTCAAGGTGCCTCAGCTGCTCCTGATATTGTAAGAGCAATTGAACTTGCTAATGACCCTAAGTATAATCTAGATACTCTTATCGTGGGACGTGGAGGTGGATCTATTGAAGACCTTTGGGCATTCAATGAAGAAATCGTAGCTCGTGCTATTTATGCTTCTAATGTTCCTATTATCTCAGCTGTAGGACATGAAATAGATTTTACTATTGCTGACTTTGTTGCGGATCTTCGTGCACCAACACCAACCGGTGCCGCAGAAATGGCAGTACCTAATACATTAGATTTGAGTAATTACTTAAAACAAATGGAAATCCGTTTAAATAATAATATTTTAGATGAATTAGAATATTTAAAGAAGAATCTTGAACATTTAAAATCATCATATGCATTGTCTAATCCATTAGCTCCATTTGAAATTAAAATGCAACGTCTTGACAGTTATGTAGAAAGATTAAACCAAAATATTAATCATACATTACAAATATCAAGTAATAGATTAGATTCCATAAAGAATAATCATATATTAATTAATCCTGAAGAATTGCTTACTAAGTATAAAAATTCTATGGAGTTAGTTATAAATAAATTGAATTTACTTAATCCTTTAAATGTTTTAGCTAAAGGTTATTCGGTAGCTACAAGTGAAGGACATCCAATAAAATCAATTAAAGATGTTCATATAAAAGATGTAATAGATATTAAAGTTATAGATGGAAATATTAAAACCATTGTAGAAGGAGTAAAATAATATGGAAAAGAAAGAAAAGAAGTTTGAAGAATTAATGTCTGAACTAGAAGTAATTGTTCGTGATTTAGAAAATGGTAATGCTGATCTTGAAGATAGTATTCAAAAATACAGCGAAGCTATGAAACTAGTAAAGCAATGTAATGATAAATTAAACAATGCCACGGAATCAGTAAATAAAATACTTAAAGAAGATGGCACTTTAGAAGACTATAAAGTAGAAGAGTAATTTGCAAATATAGCCAAATAATGTTAATATAACACTTTGTAAAGGGGTGTTATTTTATGTTTGGTGAAGATCCTAGAATAAATAGTTATATTGATTATATAACCTTAACAAATAATTCGCGTTTAAAGTTACCTGATGTTACAGCTGCTGAACCAGGGGACACATTAATGGTATTGAAGGATGTCTTAAATCCATCTACTTTGATTATTCAAAGAACTGATATCGTACTTGAATATATGAACAAAATAGAAGAATTTGAA